>DATCXA010000420.1:0-5417 GCA_036566085.1 Propionibacteriaceae bacterium | reverse complement strand
GCGGCCGAGCCGAAGAGTTACGCCGAGATGGAGGAGGCCAACGAGAAGCTGGTGTCCGCTGGAATAACCCCGGCCGGACTGGGCGGAAAGTACGGCTGGGACATTATGCGGCTCTTCGAGTATCTCTTGGAGACCTCAGCTGGCCCGGAGTTGCACGACAAGCTCCTTACCGGAGCGGAGAGCTGGGACCGTCCGGAGGTCGTGACTGCTTTCACCAACTTCAAGAAGTGGCAGGACAAGAAGTGGCTGCCGGAGGGGGCATTGGGTCTCGATCCCGCCGACATCGAGCCCGCTTACGTGCAAGGCAAGACGGCGTACACAATCACTGGACCCTGGACCGAGGCGGCGGCCATCCAGACGGCCAAGAAGGACTCAGCCGACTACGGCGTCTTTCAGCTGCCGACCGACCAGACGCCCGTTCGGCACTCCGGCTTCGTCGAGGGCTACATGATCAACGCGAAGTCCGGGAATCCTGACAAGTCCGCTGAACTCATTGACTTCATCGTCAAGCCGGAAACACAAAAGGCGCTCAAGATCAGCGCGTCCACGGTCGCGGGTGCAGAGCCGGACCCCAAGGAACTGCCGCTGTCGTACCAGTGGTCGCAAGGACCTGGGAAGCAACCGTTCTACACCATCCAGGATCAGGCGTTCCCGAAGAAGGTGGCCGATCAGTACTTCTCGATCCAGAGTGACGTGCTGCAAGGCAAGATGAGCCCGGAAGAGGCTGCAAAGCAGATGCAGAGCGCTGTGTCGGCTTGGGCGAAGAGCTGACGGGCGATGGGCACGGCGACTCTCGAGGCGCCTGCGGTCGGCACCCCAGTCGTCCGCCGCCGCCGCAAAAAGTACGGCGGCTTGAACGCGTGGCTCTTCGCACTACCTGCATTGGCTGTTTATGTGATCTTCCTCGTCTATCCCGCGTTCACCTCATTGTGGTTCAGCTTTACGGATTGGGACGGGCTAAGCCCGACTTACAACGTCGTGGGGCTGGAGAACTACCTCGCGATGCCGAAGGACCCGGTGGTTATCCAGGCGGTGATCAACAACATCATCTGGACCATCGTCACCATCTTCTTTCCGGTTGTCATCGGTCTGGCGCTGGCGATGCTGTTGAACGGGAAGGTGCGCGGAAAGCCCGTTTTGCGGCTGATCTTCTATACCCCTTGCGTGCTGCCACTGGTGGCAATCGCCTCGATCTGGGGCTGGCTGTACAACCCTCAGTACGGCGCGATCAACTCCTTCCTGCGGCTGATCGGGCTGGGTAGCCTCGCCCAGCCCTGGCTTGGGCAGGACTCGACCGCGCTCGCCGCGGTGATGGTGCCCGCGGTTTGGCTTCGGGTGGGCTTTCCGATGCTGCTGTACTTAGCCGCTCTGCAGGGCATCAACACCGACATGTACGAAGCTGCAACGGTGGATGGGGCCACTAAATCCCAACAGTTCTGGCACATCACGATGCCAAGCCTGCGGCCTGCGCACTACATCGTCATCGCGTTGTCGCTGATCGACTCGTTCAAGGTATTCGACCTGATCTACGCGATGACGTACGGCGGACCAGGAACGGCCACCCAAGTGATGGGGACGTGGATGTACTTCAACGTCTTCCAGTACTACCAGGCGGGCTATGGCACCGCGATCGCGGTAGTGATCACCGTCGTCGCGATCGCCGTGAGCATCCCCTACGTCCGATCCCAGACCAAGGAGCACGCGGTATGAGCAGCTTCGCTGAGGGTGCCGAGCTTGCGCCCGCGGCGACCCTACCGGAGGCTGAGGTCGCTGCCACCGAAGAGCTAACTCCAAAGGAGAAACCGAAGGGCGGGATCGGTATGACGATCATCATTGCCCTGGTCGCTCTGCTGTGGATCTCGCCTCTGGTGCTGCTAGTGATCACGGCCTTCCGCCCGCTCTCAGACTTCGTAGCCAATGGCCCGTTGGCATGGCCTCAGGAATGGACGCTGCAGAACTTCGCTGACGCGTGGGGGGTTGGAAACTTTGCCACGACCTACCGCAACAGTGCATTTCTGCTGATCTTGAAGGTCCCGCTGGGCGTATTGATCTCGGCAATGCTGGCCTTTGCGTTGGCGAAGCTGCGGCTTCGTTTCGGGACTGTGATCATGTTCGCAGTGTTTCTGGGCCTGACAATTCCGATCTACATCACGATCGTCCCGGTCTTCGTGCTGCTGCGCAGCCTCGGTGCCGTTGACAGTGTCCCTGGCCTCGTCGGGCCGTACCTGGCATTCGGTATCCCGTTCGAGGTGCTCGTGCTGCAGTCATTCTTTCGGCAGCTGCCCGACGAGCTCATTGAGGCAGCCAAGATGGATGGCGCCGGTCCTTGGCGAATCTTCTTCACAATCGTCCTGCCCCTTTCCACTCCGGCCCTCGTGACTGTGTTCATCCTTGACGCTGTGGCGACCTGGAATGAGTTTTTGTTTGCCCTGATCTTGCTGAGTTCAGACGCGCACAAGACGATTCCGGTCGGACTGCTGAATTTCCAGGGCCAATTCGCCAACAACAACACGGGACTGGCGGCAGGCATTTTGATCGCCGTGGTGCCGATCTTGATCGCCTACATCTTCCTGCAGCGCTGGATTGTCGGCGGCCTGACGGCCGGTGCCACCAAGGGCTAGGCGATGATCATCTTGACGCTTCCTAGTTGATTGGAGTCTCCAACCATGAGTGAGATGCCGGTTTTTGGCGCAGGTATCTGGCACTTCGCCACCTACAAGGACCGTTACGCTACCGAGGGCTACGGCCCGCCGGTCGGACTGCTGGAGCAGATCGACAAAGCCGGCGCCGTCGGCGATCTATCGGTGGTCGACTTGAACTGGCCGTTTGCCGGGTTCGACGGCAGCTTGGACGATGTCAAGGCCGCCCTCGAGCGGAATCGGCTCCGCGCTGTTGCGATCACGCCGGAGATCTACAACCGCGACTACGTCAAGGGCTCGATCACCAATCCTGACCCGGCCGTACGCGCCCAGGCGCTGAAGTTGCTGAACGAGGCAACTGAACTCGCCAAGGAGCTGGACTGTGACTACGTCAAGCTCTGGTTCGGTCAGGATGGCTGGGACTACCCCTTCCAGGTTGACTACGGTGACATCTGGCGGCTGGCGGTCGATGGGCTGCGTGAGCTTATTTCGCCTCATCCAGAGATCAAGTTCGTGATCGAATACAAACCCCGCGAGCCACGTAACAAGATCATCTTTCCGAACGCCGCGCGTACCCTGCTCGCCATCCAACAGGTCGGACTGGACAATTTGGGCATTTTGCTTGACTTCGGCCATTCCATGTATGGACTTGAGACACCGGCCGACGCCGCGCAGCTGTGCATCGACGCGGGCCGGCTGTTTGCGATCGACGTCAATGACAACTTCCGCGGCTGGGACGATGACATGGTGGTCGGCTCAGTCCATCTCGTGGAGACCTTCGAGTTCTTCTACACGCTCCGCAAGAACAATTGGGACGGCGTCTGGCAACTTGATCAATTCCCATTCCGCGAGGACAGTGTGGAAGCCGCCAAAGTGGCGATCCGTTTCCTGAAGGCGTTGCATGGCGCGTTGGACGCCTTGGATGTGGAGGGCTTACGGATGGCGCAGGCCTCGCACGACGCACTCACGGCTCAGCGGCTCGTCCAAGATGTGCTGCTGAGCTCCATGGCGCGCAGGACCGAAAGCTAGGACGTAAACGTATGACTGCTCTTGCTGCTGAACACATCACTATGCCGGTCTTTACCCAGCTGCCGCAGGCCCACCGTGACGAGCAGATCGCCAACATTGCCGAGGCGGCGCGGCAAATTCGCATCCAGGACCTGAAATTGGTGCACTACGCGGGAGCAGGTCATATCGGCGGCGATCTTTCAGCGATCGATATTCTCGCGGCGCTGTACGGCGCCGTTCTCAACATCGCCCCGGAGACCGTCGATGATCACGAACGGGACCGGTTCATTCTCTCCAAGGGCCACATTGCGGGCGCGCTCTACGTCACGCTGGCTGCATTTGGCTTCCTGCCGGTTGCAGATCTGGCTACCTTCCTGAAACCGCTGTCCAAGCTCAACGGTCACCCGAACCGCAACTACGTCCGCGGCGTCGAGGCCAACACCGGCCCACTCGGTCACGGCCTCCCGATTGCCGTCGGCCACGCACTCTCGGCCAAGCTAGATGTTTCCCGCCGCCGCACTTACGTGCTCGTGGGGGATGGCGAGCTACAGGAGGGCAGCAACTGGGAGGCCATGATGGCTGCGTCTCAGTATGAGCTTGATCGACTCACCGTGATCGTGGACCGCAACCGGCTGCAGCAGGGAGCAACGGTTCGCGAGACAAATGATCTTGAGCCTCTTGATCAAAAAGCGACAGCCTTCGGCTTCGCAGTCGTGGAAGTCAATGGTCATGATCATGCTGAGTTGCTCGATGTACTGTCGTCGGTGCCGTTCCGACCGGGCAAGCCCACCTTCGTGATCGCGCACACACACAAGGGCCACCCGATCTCATTCATGAGCAACAACGCCGCGTGGCATCACAAGGTCCCATCAGCCGAACAGCTGGAGCTGGCGCTCGACGAGCTGACTACAGGTGAGGTGCCAGGAGGTGCAGCATGACGAACACGGAGTTTAGGCAAGGGGGGACGACCCCCCTTGAACCTCCCGCCGCTTCGCGCGATCAAGCTCCCAAGCCTTCAATAGCTGACCGGCCGCGCTACGACTGCCGCAATGCCTACGTCGAGACCCTGGCCGAGCTCGCGCATCAAAACCACCGCATTGTTGGCGTTGTCAACGACTCGGTCGGTTCCAGCAAACTCGATGCGTTCAAGAGAGCCTTTCCCGACCGCTTGATCAATGTCGGTATTGCTGAGCAGGACATGGTCGGTGTCGCAGCCGGCCTGGCCAATGGCGGCCGCATCGCGTTCGTTTCCGCGGCTTCCTGCTTTCTCACTGCCCGTGCACTGGAGCAGATCAAAGCTGATGTCGCGTACTCGAACCGCAATGTGAAGCTGTGCGGCATGAGCCCAGGAATGGCGTATGGCGAGCTCGGTCCCACGCACCACTCCATTGAGGACATCGCGTGGCTGCGGGCCATCCACAACATCACCATCGTGGTGCCGGCCGACCCGATCGAGACGGCAGCGGCCATGCGCTGGGCAGCGGAGATGGAAGGGCCTGTGTTCATTCGAGTCAGCCGAATGAGCGTCCCGGAGGTGTACCCCGAGGACTACACATTCGTGTCCGGCAAGGCAGTGACACTCCGCGATGGCAATGATGTGACATTGATCAGCAATGGCACCGTTCTGTGGCGTGCCCTGGTCGCTGCCGAACAGCTCGAAGCTGAAGGCATCAATGCCCGCGTAATCTCCATGCCCACGGTGAAGCCGCTGGATATCGAGGCCGTGTTGCAGGCGGCCCGGGAAACCCGTGGCATCGTTACTGCCGAAGA
>DATCXA010000408.1:0-3565 GCA_036566085.1 Propionibacteriaceae bacterium | reverse complement strand
TCGGCTACCGCCATATCGACACTGCCCGGGCCTACAACAACGAGGCGTCGGTCGGAAGGGCGGTGCGCGACTCGGCCATTGCGCGCGAGGAGATCTACGTCACCTCGAAGCTGCCGGCTGAGGCGAAGGACTACGACAAGGCGCTCGAGGAGTTCGAGACCACCATGGGTGAGATCGGCCTGGAATACCTCGACCTCTACCTTGTGCATGCACCGTGGCCGTGGGACGAGGTCGGCAAGGATTGCCGGGAGGAGAACCGGCAGATCTGGAAGGCCATGGAGGAGTTCCTGGCCAGCGATCGGGTTAAGGCCATCGGCGTGTCGAACTTCGGGCCGGAGGACCTGGACAGCCTCTTTCCGGCGTGTGAGATGGAGCCCATGGTCAACCAGATCCGCTGGTTCATTGGACTCGACCCGTCCGATACCGTGCAAAAGTGTGCCGAGCACGACATGGTCGTCGAGGCTTACTCCCCATTCGCGCATGGCCTCATCGTCAACCATCCCGAGATCGGCGATATCGCAGCCAGCTACGGCGTCGGCGTGCCACAACTGTGCATCCGTTACCTGCTGCAAAGGGGTGCGGTCGTGTTGCCCAAGGCGACCAGGACGTCGCACATCAAGCAGAACGCCGAACTCGACTTCGAGATTTCGGCCGCCGACATGGGCCTGCTCGACGCGATGCGCGACACCGAGAAGCACGAGGACGCGATGGAGTTCCGCTGGTTGTGACCGATCCAGACTTGCCACCGCTCAGCTGCCGCGCACGTTCGGTGGTTGGCGTTCAGTGGTGAAACGGGGTGCGTCGGGCTCACTCCCACACCCTTGATGAACAGTTACTTTTGCGTTTTTCTTCTATTAAGCATTTGTTCAAATTTATTTCGCATTATATTCATCGTATATAACGCTAGACAATTGGTCGCATATCACGATGCAATTGATCATGATTAACGAGCGCACCTCAATCATCGCTGCATTCGCCATTAGGTGAAGGCTGCGAATGGGCAAACACGGTTCTGAAAATCTGTTCATTCGGGTGGTCTGCACCGATATGTACATCGATCGGCAGACTGGCCTCAGGTGTGCGCGACATCAGCAATTCAGGCTTGGTCGGTTGCCGGTATTCATTGAGAAGGACCGGGACGGCAATTCCTTGCTGGGCACCGAGTACGTCGGGTACCCCCGGACGCGCACACTAACCCGCATGCCAGCCCAGCGCTGCCCAAAATGCGGGCGGCCGTTTCCCGGGGCTGCGCGATTCTCCGATGAAGGCGGGGCGTGGAGCCGGATCATCCGGCACTGGCTAGACGCGGGCCCCAAGCGTCCCGTCCTTGTGGTGGACATCTCGGACCCGGCCTATTCGTGGTAGCCGGTCGCAGCAAGAAAAGATGTTGATCGTGGCCGACCGGCTCCTCGATACGGAAAGCCGCTGCAGCGTGCTCAACCGTGGTGCTTTCTGGCCGGATTGACCTACAGGTTGGTCATCTGTTCGGCGGCTTCGCTGTAGCGGCCACCTTCGATGTGGATCGAGTCGGCGGCCTGGGTGATCTCGGAGAGGTCGTCGGCCGTGAGCGCTACATCAGCGGCGCCGATGTTCTCCTGGAGTCGGTGCAGCTTGCGGGTCCCGGGAATCGGCACGATCCACGGTTTCTGCGCCAGCAGCCACGCCAACGCGATCTGCCCCGGAGTGGCCCCTTTGCGCTCGGCGATGCTGGTGAGGAGATCGACAACGGCCTGGTTGTTCTGCAACGCATCTGGCGCGAACCGCGGGATCGACGAGCGGATGTCGTTCCCGGCGTCGAAGCTCGTC
This sequence comes from Propionibacteriaceae bacterium, assembly GCA_036566085.1. Classification (GTDB taxonomy): domain Bacteria; phylum Actinomycetota; class Actinomycetes; order Propionibacteriales; family Propionibacteriaceae; genus Microlunatus. Next base: position 1,759 of record DATCXA010000408.1, on the reverse strand, counting down.
GTAGCCGTGACCGTACCGGTCAGAAATCCCTTGCCGAGGGGGCTGTAGGGGACGAAGCCGATGCCGAGCTCCTCGCAGGTGGCCAGCACCTCCTCCTCGGGTCGGCGCCACCACAGCGAGTACTCGCTCTGCACGGCGGTCACCGGCTGTACGGCATGGGCGCGGCGGATGGTACCGGCGGCGGCCTCGGACATGCCGAAGTGCTTCACCTTTCCGGCGTCGATGAGCTCCTTGACCGCGCCTGCGACCTCCTCGATCGGGACGGCCGGATCGACGCGATGTTGGTAGTAGAGATCGATCGCCTCGACCCCGAGCCTCTGCAGCGAACCCTCGACGACCTGTCTGATCACCGCTGGATCACTGGTGACCGCGCCGCGAGGCTTCCGCTCGACCGGATCGATATCCCAGCCGAATTTGGTGGCGATCACTACCCGGTCCTTGACCGGCGCCAGTGCTTCGCCAACGAGCTCCTCGTTGGCGTACGGTCCGTAGATCTCGGCGGTGTCGAAGAACGTGACGCCGAGGTCGACGGCGGTCCGGATCAGGTCGAGCATCTCAGTCCGCTCGGGTCGGTCGCTGTAACCGCCGGTCATGCTCATGCAGCCCAGTCCGATCGCGGAAACCTCCAGGTCGGCCCCGAGGATGCGCTTCTCCATGATCAATCTCTCCTTTCTTGAATTTGTTGGAGTCCTTGACCCCTTCGTTTGACCGCCAGCATGGAGCCTGCAGTATGTACGGCTCCCGCGCATGCGCCCCGTGCCCGCGTCCATCCACGACGCTAGAGCGCCATCTGCCGAAGGGTGGGAGTCCCTGCCAGTACCCCTTATCGCAGGACCCACCGTCGACGGAAAGTCGATATCGACGCAGCGAAGCACGTATTGAGGCGCCGAAGCAAAAAAACGATAGGGTCTAGCCAGCATCTCGGGGGAGGCTCATACGTGTCTCGGCTGTTGCGCTCACGAGCGTGGTCGGTTCTGGCATTGCTCGCCGGTATTACATCTGTCTGGGCGGGGGATGTCCTCTGGCTGCGACTCGCCTGCGCAGCTGGATTGGTTATCGGGATCGCGCAGCAGCTGACGCTGCTCGGGCTTAGCGTCCGCAAGAGCATGCTGGGGACCTTCTGGATTCGGCTCAGCTCCGCCGCCATGCTCTGCGCTGGAGTTGCCTGCTGGTATCTCGCCAACTCCCCGCGCTTGCCGTTCCTCGTCGTTGCCGGCTTGCTGGTGGTACTTGCTGGGCTGTGGTGGTTTTGCGCCGCTCTAAAAGACGCTGACGTGGTGCAACTAAAAGCTCGGAATCTGCCAGGAGCTCCCGAAGAGCCAATTAACCCTCCGCGCTGGCCATATGGGTGGGCCGGGGCAGCGACCTGCGGGTTTGTCGTACTCAGCTTTGTCGCTGCAACGCTGTCGCTGCCAGCGGCGGTATTCCTAGCGCTTTCAGTGCTGGCAGTAGCGATGCTGGCCGTGATTGGGGCGCAGCATTCACGCTTCATCCGGTACAACAAAGTAGTGCTCGACAGGCTTCGGGCATACCGTCCGGTATTGACGATGCCTTATAACGGGCACGCCGGCTTCCACATCGGTTTGTGGTCGCCTTACTTGGAGAGAATCGGGCAACCCTTCACCATCGTGACCACCGACGCACTCGCATTCCAGCGCGTGGCCGACAGATACCCGATGCCGGTGATCTACGCGGCGAAGGGAGACCTTCGACCAATCCGAGCCATGTTGCCAAAGACAGTCCGGGCAGCGCTCTACGT
>DATCXA010000124.1:0-3224 GCA_036566085.1 Propionibacteriaceae bacterium | reverse complement strand
CGCGCTACCACTGCGCCAATCGCCCGTCGAGCGACGCCCACCATATCTCACACGCCGTGTTGAACACGCCGCACTGATCAGCAGTCTTCATAAGAGCTTGCTCATAAGCCAGTCGAGCCTCTGCCTCTTGAGGTCTAGGCTTACCCGGGGCCTCGTGCCCGGCAAGCAAGTGCCCCATAGACCAGCACAGAAAGGGATTGATTGTGTCCACCATGTCCATCACCATCGCGGCGGACGGCGTCAGCCAGCAGCGAGTGACGGACACCACCACCACCGGACTCGATCTCTTTGGCGACGACCCGACGATCGTGGCCGTACGGGTGAACGGCGAGCTGCGCGATCTGAATCGCACTCTGCCGGAGGATGCCATGGTCGAGCCGGTCAAGATCAATAGCCCGCAAGGGCTGGACATCTTGCGGCACTCCACCGCGCATGTTGCTGCTCAGGCCGTCCAGTCGCTGCACCAGAAAGCCAAGCTAGGCATTGGACCGCCGATCAAGGACGGCTTTTACTACGACTTCGATGTGGCGGACCCGTTCACCCCCGATGATCTTCGCGAGATCGAAAGGGTGATGACCAAGATCATCAAGGAGCGGCAGCGCTTCCAGCGGCGGCCGGTCACTGACGAGGAGGCCCGCGCCGAGCTGGCCGGCGAACCCTACAAGTTGGAGCTGATCGCAGATAAGTCCTCGGCCGCCGCCGATGAGGAGGCCAGCGCGGAAGTGGGCGCTGGTGAGCTGACGATCTACGACAACGTGCGGCGTGATGGCTCGATTGCCTGGAAGGATCTGTGCCGCGGTCCGCACGTGCCACACACCGGATACATTCCGGCCTTTGCACTGACGCGGAATTCGGCGGCGTACTGGCGCGGCGATCAGAACAACAACCAACTGCAGCGGCTTTACGGCACGGCCTGGCCAAGCAGGGACGAGCTCAAGGCGTACGAGACCCGGCTTGCAGAGGCCGGGAAGCGCGACCATCGCAAACTGGGTGCTGAGCTCGACCTGTATTCCTTCCCGGACGAGATCGGCTCCGGTCTGGCGGTCTTCCACCCCAAGGGCGGGCTACTACGCAAGATCATGGAGGACTACTCCCGGCAGCGCCACATCGAGGCCGGCTATGAGTTCGTGAACACTCCGCATATCAGCAAAGCGGAGCTGTTCAAGATCTCGGGCCATCTGGGCTTTTACGGCGACCTGATGTACCCACCGATGCACGTCGACGAAGAGCGGCATGCCGATGGCAGTCTGAAGCGTCAGGGGCAGGACTACTACCTGAAGCCGATGAACTGCCCGATGCACTGTCTGATCTTCCGATCTAGGGGGCGGTCGTATCGCGAACTGCCGCTGCGTTTGTTCGAGTTCGGCAGCGTATACCGCTATGAGCTGTCGGGTGTTGTGCACGGCCTGACCCGTGTCAGAGGCATGACGCAGGACGACGCTCACATCTACTGCACTGTTGATCAAATGCAAGATGAGTTGATCTCCCTGCTGCAGTTCGTGCTCGATCTGCTTACCGACTACGGGCTGACCGACTTCTACCTGGAGCTGTCTACCCGAGACCCGGAGAAATCCATTGGCTCCGACGAGGACTGGGAGCGTGCCACCGACGCATTGCGCAACGCTGCGGCGGCATCAGGTCTCGATCTTGTCTTGGATCCTGGTGGCGCTGCCTTCTACGCGCCGAAGATCTCGGTTCAGGCCCGCGACGCCATCGGCCGGAGTTGGCAGATGTCGACCATTCAGGTCGATCTGATGTTGCCGGACCGGTTTGACCTTGAGATCACTGCCCCAGACGGCAGCCGGCAGCGGCCGGTGATGATCCACCGAGCTTTATTCGGCTCGGTCGAGCGGTTCATCGGTGTGCTGGTCGAGCACTACGCCGGAGCATTTCCACCCTGGCTGGCGCCGGTGCAGGTGATCGGCATCCCGGTAGCGGGGGAGCACAACGCGTACCTGCTGAACGTCGCCGACAGGTTGCGGGCAGCGGGGGTGCGGGTAGAGGTCGACACCTCAGACGATCGGATGCAGAAGAAAATCCGCAATGCCGAACGAGCCAAGGTGCCATACATCTTGATCGCCGGCGGGGAGGACGCTGCTACTAACGCCGTCTCGTTCCGCTACCGCGACCGTCGGCAGAAGAATGGCGTGCCCATTGATGCGGCCATCGACGAGATCACCGGCGACATCGCGGCGCGCCGTCAGGTCTGAGAGGTGAGTAGTGGAGTGACTGAGGATTCGGCTGCTCATCCCGGCACTCCCGACGGATTTGAACGGCTGTGGACTCCGCACCGGATGGTCTACATCCAGGGTGAGAACAAACCGGCCACCACTGAACAACAAGAGTGTCCGTTCTGTGCCGTGCAGTCTCGCGAAGATCGGGAAGGACTGATTGTGCACCGCAGCGACTTGGCGTATGCGGTGCTGAACCTCTATCCCTATTCACCCGGCCATCTGCTGATCTGCCCGTACCGCCATGTAGCGGACCTCACCGAACTGGACAGAAACGAGCTGCTCGCGCTCGGCGTCTTGACTCAGGACGCCATGCGCGTGCTACGGACCGCGAGCTCCCCACACGGCTTCAATCTCGGAATCAACCAGGGCGCAGTCGCAGGTGCCGGAATCGCTGCCCACCTGCATCAGCACGTCGTCCCGCGCTGGGCGGGCGACGCGAACTTCCTTCCCGTTGTTGGGCAAACCAAAGCACTGCCACAGCTACTGGATCAAACGTGGGAGATCGTACGCAACAGCTGGAACTCCTACGCCGCCTCGGGCCGTAGCTGATGTTGGAGCATTGCTGATGCTGGAGCGTTTTCGGGGCTTGTCCGCCAGCTTGCTGGGACCGATAGCACGGCTGTTGATCAAGCTTGGAGTTTCACCCGACGTCGTCACGATCATCGGCACTCTCGGGGTCGTACTCGCCGCACTGATCTGCTTTCCTCAAGGCTGGCTCTGGCAGGGCGTGTTGATCGTGACCCTGTTTGTGATCTCGGACATGATCGACGGCCTGATGGCCAACATCACCGGCAAGGCGAGCAACTGGGGTGCCTTCTTGGATTCCACCTCCGACCGACTCGGTGACGCGGCCGTTTTTGGGGGAATCTTGCTCTACTACGTCTATCGCCAGGACTCGACCCTCTGGGCGGGCATTGCCCTGGCTGGGCTGGTCTTTGGGCAATGGACCTCTTATGTGAAGGCGCGAGCCGAGAGCCTCGGCTTCGCCTG
>DATCXA010000380.1:0-5031 GCA_036566085.1 Propionibacteriaceae bacterium | reverse complement strand
GCAGCGGCCTCGCCACGTCCGCTAACGCCGAGCTTGGCCAAGATGTTTGAGACATGCACGCTGGCGGTCTTCGTGCTGATGAACAACGCCGTACCAATCTCACCATTGGAGCGTCCCTCCGCCACCAGTCGCAGCACCTCGATCTCACGGGGCGTCAGGCCAGCGACCGGACTCCTTTCCGGAGGCGGGGTTACCGCGAAACCAGCACGCTGGGACAACCCAGCAATCCGGTCGGCGAGCAGGGTCGAGCCAAGGGAGACCGCCTCGGCTGAGGCTGTCGCCAGCACCTGCTTGGCCTCATTCCGCTCGCGACCGGCAACCAAATGCTGACCAAGTCGTAGGCCGGCGTACGGACGCAGATGGGCCGGTGCCTGTTGCGCGCCCAGCTCATCCAATGCCGACCGCCAAGCCTCCGCAGTGTCCTCCAGCTCGGCCCGGATCACCGGCTCCCAGAACACACGAATCCGTACCGGCACCGCTGGTTGATCAAGGAAACTCTTGATCAACTCAGATCGCTCATCGGAACCCTCACTCTGATCAAGCACTCGCGCTGCAGCAGCACCCGCCGCTAGCACGGGATAGACCATCGCACGGTGATAGCGCTGCCAATGATCAAGAAAGACCTTGACGTCAGACCAAGCCCGCCGATGATCACCAACGGCGAGTGCGTACTCCGCGTCAGTTCGGATCGCCTGGCTGCTGTACTGCGGCAAAAGCTGCTCATTTCTGATCATCGGGCGGAACTCGGCCAATACCGCGTCCGCCTCATCGAGCTGCCCGCGCCAGACGAACAGCCACGCCTGCAGCAGTCGGAGGTGGGCGTGATGATGCGCCGGCGGATCCAGTTCCAGCGCCCTCTCGATCATGGCCGACGCCCGCCCCCACTGTCCGAGTGCCAGCAGCGGTTCGGCCGCATTCCCGGCCAGCATCGCCCCGATAGAGCGCTGCAAACCAAGATCACGAGCCATGTCTACGCCGCTCAGGGCCTCTCGTGCAGCGTCGTCATATCGGCCAATGTGGTTGAGCGCGTCGGAGTAGTTGATGAAGAAGCGCAGCAGAGTCCGCGTGTTGGTGCGGGCCAGCTCTCGGACCCGCTCGATTACTGCGATGCCCTCTGTCTCCTGTCCAGCAGCGGCCAGGCTGATACCGAGCGTGATCCAGGCGTTGGCGGTAACCGAGTCGGAGTTGGCCGTTGCTGCCACGTCGACGGCCTGCTGTGAGTACTCAATGCCGTGCTCGACGTCGCCCTGCAGCATGGTCCGGCGGGCCAGCATCTCCAGCACTCGGGCTCGTAGCTTGGGATCGGCGTCTTCGGGGAGCAACTGAAGGGCCTCGCGAAGCGGTTCCACGCCGCCAGCAGTCATCAGACTTGCCGTGGTCCGCGACTTGACAAGCAGTGCCTCGATTCGTTCCTCGCGATCGCGCTCCGGCTCCAGCTCGTCGAGGGCGGCGTTCACTAGCGCCAGCGACCGGTCGGTCTCGCCCGCGTCTTCGGCGGCGTACGCGGCGCGCATCAACAAGCCCGCATGGGATCCAGCAACCGATTCCGGATCATCCACTTGATCCCACAACTCAAGGGCACGCTCATAGAGCTTCAATGCCTCATGGAAAGCGGCACCACCTGAGTCAGCCGCCGTCAATGCCCATCGGAATGCCCTGTTCGCTTGATGCGCCGCGTTCCAGTGGTGTGCGATCTCCATGGGGGCGGCGTCTGCACTCATCAGCTCCGGGTGCTCTTCCAAGATGCTCGCGAAGCGGGCATGTAGCCGGGCATGCTGGCCCGGCAACAAGTCATCGTGGATGACCTCCCTCAACAGCGCATGCCGGAAGGCGTACCCAGTTTCGTCCGCGGTCATTACCGCAGCGTCAATCGCCTCCCGCAGCTCAGCCTCCAACTCTCCATCCGAGGCGTCGGCCGCAGCGGCGAGCAGTCCATGATCAATCCGAGTGCCGGCCACGGCGGCCAGCTGCAAGGTCTGCTGGGTCCGATCCGAAAGGCTCAAGATGCGTACGTTCAACGCATCCCGCAGCGTGTCTGGCATGTCGATACAGCCACGGGCGGCTGACCTGGTGAGTTCTTCGACGAAGTACGGAATGCCCTCACTGCGCTTATAGACCAAATCGATCACAACGTTGCTTGGCGGCCGCTCCAGCAATTGCGTCAGCAGCTCGCCAACCTCGGAACGATCAAGACCCGGCAAGTCGATGCGTACGGTGCCTGGGAAGCGGCCGACTTCGGCGAGGAAGGGGCGTAATGGATGCCGCCGGGTGAGCTCATCGCTGCGATAGGTCGTAATGATCATTACCGGCGCGTCAGTCAAGGCCCGCGCGAGGAAGCGCAGCACATGGCGGGTGGACTCATCGGCCCAATGGATGTCCTCCATGATCACCACTAGAGGACCGTTTTCACTGGCTCGCTCGAAGAGCATGGTGACCGTCTCGAAGAGCTGCAGCCGAATGGTGTCGTCAGGTTCAGATGGTGCGCGGCCTCTAGATGATTCGGGGTTGAAGTCGGGCAATAGTGCACCAAGGGCCTGTCGGCCGGCACCGGCCCACTCCAGGATCTGCTCACGCCCGTGTTGGTTGATCAGGTCGCGGAGGGCACCAACAATCGGCGCGTACGGTAGACCCTCACTGCCCATGGGTACGCATTGCCCGCGGATCAGCTGCGCCTTGCGATCGGCCAGCGAGCCGAACAGGTCGGCAACAAACGCCTCGACGACGGTGGTCTTGCCGGCGCCGGCATCGCCACCAATGATCACGAACCGGCTGCCGTCGTCGATGACGTCGTCCAGTGTGCGACCAAGCTGGGCCCGCTGCTCAGCGCGCCCAACGATCGGGTCGGTGCGCGCGGTCGTAGCCGATCTCGCCGCTCGAACCATAAGCACTATCGTGCCACCTGGTTCTGACGCCTGACCGGGTCGCGCTTAGTGCGCGACCCGGTGCTGGGGCGTCGCCATTCCACGTTGTGCGGGACGCTCGGTCGCGGTATGAATGCGCTGCTGGCGCCGCGCCATTACCCTGCGCCACCAGCTCACTCGACCGCTCAGCGCCAACCGGACCTGCCGGTTGTGCTCGGCCAGGTGGGCAAGGTCACGTTCCCGCTGGTCGCTCATTGCCTGGTAGCTGTAGTTGTTGATCAAGCTCATTTCAGCCTCCTCGTCGCTTCTTGATAACCATCTTGTTTCTAAGGCGGGGAGGCGCACATGGTGCAGATTGCGGATCTTTTTGACGGCGCGACGTCTGAGGTACCTAAGGTGCCTTAGGCCTTCCATCGGCGAGGGCAACGATCCTTGTCAGGACCTGATTGGCGGATGGCATGGCAGCGATGTCGGACTGCAGCACCCGAGCCCCGGCGGCGTAGGTCGGATTGTCAAGGACTTCGGTGATTGCAGCGCGGATGGTTTGCGGCGTACGTGCATCCGGCGACACGACAACGCCGGCACCTGTGCGGGCGATCTGGTCCGCGTTGGAGAACTGATCAGCTCCCATCGGCAGGCAGACCTGCGGCAGTCCCTCCGCCAGAGCGCCCAGCATGGTGCCCGAACCGGTGTGGCAAACGACGGCGATGCAATGTTTCAGGATCAGTGCCTGCGGCACGAACGGAGCAATGGCAATATGCGCTGGCAGCGGTTCGAAGCTCGCAGGATCGCTGCCTGGACCAGTTGTCACAATCACGTTGTGCCGCAGATCGCGTACCGCGTCGATCGCCTGTGCCAACAGTTGCGACACGTTGAACGCCGTGCCAAGAGTGAGATAGATCGTCTTCTCGTACGGCAGATGGCGCATGGCCTCGGGCAATTCCTCACCCGGATGAACGACGCCCATCTCTGGGCGCAGCGGTAACACATTGCGGAATGGGGTGCCGCCCGGCGGCTGCAGCAGCGGCGGACAGGGATCAACGTAGGGCACCTCGGTAAGTTCGAGGCTCCGGTCCTCGCGGCCCAGCTCGGATCTCACCTCACTCAGCACGATCTGCATGGCCTCGATGAGGTACGGAATGTGGGTGCCAAAGCCATGGATCACGTCCAGGGCCCCGCTTACCGCTGCAGCTTGCCAGCCCGCCGCCTCGGTGAGCTCGTGCACCACGACGTCTGGCTGCCAGTCGGCGGCCAACGGGATCAGATCCTGGGCACGAACGATGCCGGGACGGCCGAAGAGTCTGGTGCCCGCCTCGACCATCTGCGCCAGCGGATCCATAGGCCGATCTTCATCGGCGTTAGCCGATCGCGCACGCATCTGCTGCGCCGGCGGCCCGACCGACCAGGCCCTGAAGCCGTGGCCTTGCACCTCGGGGGCGAAATCGGCGCCGGTTGCAACGACGATGTCGTGCTCGGCATGCTGAGCCGCGTTGATGAGCGGCAGCATCGGATAGAGGTGTCCGTAGAGCGGGTGTGGTGAACAGTATCCGCATGGTGCGTGCATTCTCTCTCTCCGCCGAGTTGTCAGCGTCTCAAAGGGCCATAGCACTCTGAGACGCTGATAAGTCGGTGGATTTGGGTACAACGGAGGTGTGCCAAGGCTTCGAAGGGTTTCACCGCGAGACCCGGGATGGACACGGCGGCGCGCCGGGAAGGGATTCGTCTATCTCGACGAGTCCGGGAAGCGCCTGGAGACTGAACAGATCCAGCGCTGCAAGCTCCTTGTCATCCCGCCAGCTTGGGGGCAAGTGTGGATCTGTCCCGTACCCAACGGACACCTGCAGGCGGTCGGCACCGACGAGGCAGGTCGGCGACAGTACCTCTATCACGAACAGTGGCGGCTGAGACGTGATCGGCTCAAGCACGACAGAGTGCTCGAGGTGGCTGCTCGGCTGCCGGAAGCGCGACGCGCAGTGGCAGGCGATCTGCGGTTAGAGGGCATGCCGTACGAACGCGCCCTGGGTACGGCGTTCCGTCTCCTTGATCTTGGTTTCTTCAGGATCGGCGGCGAGGCGTACGCGGAGGCTAACAACAGCTACGGTCTAGCAACCATCCAGAAGGAGCACGTCTCCATCGAAAATGGCTCGGTGATCTTCAACTATGTGGCCAA
>DATCXA010000376.1:0-11588 GCA_036566085.1 Propionibacteriaceae bacterium | reverse complement strand
GCGGCGGCATCGAGTTGGGCAGGCGTCTGAGCGCCTGGCAGCATCTGTTTGGCATCCGTGGCCAGACCACGACGATCTAGTGTTTTCGACGCAGTTTGGAACGCCAATCGAGCCTAGGAATGCGGCGCGGTCGTTTGCCCGCATTGCTGACCGGGCGGGGTTGGATGGTGCGAGTTTGCACACGTTGCGGCATAGCGCGGCGTCGGCGCTGATCGCCTCTGGAACCCACATCAAGGTTGTGCAAGAGCTGTTAGGGCATTCCACCTACGCCGTCACAGCCGACACGTACGCCCATATTGCTGTCGAGCAGCAGCGTCAGGCGGCTGAGCGGCTGGGGGAGGCGTTTCCCTGGTGACAATCCCGATGGCTACATCAATGGCTACATTCGGCCAGCGCAGCGATTGCGCCCTAGGCAGGAAGTCCGCCCTGACTAGGTGCTGACTAGGTGCTACGACTGTGGGAGCAAGCAGACTCGAACTGCTGACCCCTTCCTTGTAAGGGAAGTGCTCTACCAACTGAGCTATGCTCCCGGGTCGCTATCTGCCCTAGTCGTAGGACTTTAGATCCTCCGCCGTAGCCGTTCATCACGCGTCCACGCCCTCAGGTGTGTGCACTGTGTGAGCAATCAGGTTAGCGGCACCGTTGACCGCATCCGATGCAACCGTACCGATCAGGTCCCCGTACGCGTCAGCGGTGATCGAAATCGATGCGTGGCCGAGCAGCTTGGACACCACCGCAATCCCCGGAGGCGAGCATGAGTGAGGCGGCGCAGTGCCTCAGCCCGTGGAATCTCATCCCGGGCAGCTCCTCACCGGGGCCCTTGCGGAGCTCCTGGAATAGCCGCGCGATGTATGCCGGGTCCAGTGCTCGGCTCGACCCGCCAGCGCATCCCGGCCGGCAAGGTCGGTCCCGAACGCGGCCAAGGCGGCAGTGCGGCCGGGTAGTACTCCCGCAGCAGCGATCGCAGTGTGTTCATCTGCTGCAGCCGCGACCAGACATCGTCTGATGTGCCCGGGTGGCGATCTTGACCTGTTCGGCGATTTCCCTGTGACCTTGCGATCAGTTGGCGCAGCGGGCTACAACAGAAGCGGGTGGCACGCGCAACGCTTCCTGTCCGCCCCGTTGGAGCGGATTTGTGCGGTGGGTGTCGACTTGGAAGGGCGGATGTGGCGAAGCCGTTCGATGATGTGGCGCGATTGGGTTGGTTATTTCGGCCCACCCAGCGTCACTGGATCGGACGCGTACTCATCGCAGTCCTTGCGGCGTTCTTTTGTGTGGCGATTGCGGGATGCGGCGGCTCGCTGTCGGTGTCCACGCCCTCGGAGTCGCCCGATTCTCGGGTGGTTCGCAGCCAGGCATCGTTGGATCAGCTTGTCGGGCGAGATGATGGTCCGGGCTGCTCCGCAGCTGTGGCCGAGCGTGGCGTTGTGGTCTGGCAGGGGTCTCGCGGCCTGGCGGATTTGGAGTCGCGCACTGCGATCGACGCGGAGACAAGTTTCAGCATCGGCTCGGTCTCAAAGCAGGTCGTTGCCATTGGTGTGTTGCTTCTGGAGCAAGCAGGACAGCTTTCGACAACAGATTCGCTCTCACAGCATGTCCCTGGGATGCCGGGCGGACCGTGTGACCTTGGCTCAACTGGTGCATCACTCCAGTGGAATCCCTGACTACTTCGGAGATTTGGCGCCGAAAGGCTGGGAACATGCAACGCTTGACCAGCAGGGCGCGTTGGCCAAGATTTCCGCGGCGAAGAAGCTGCGGTTTCAGCCAGGCACCAAGTGGGAGTATTCAAATTCCAACTATCTACTCCTCGGTGTGATCATCGAGCGCGTCAGCGGCCAGTCGCTAGGAACCTTTCTCAGGGAGCGAATATTCGACCCGCTTCAGCTTCGCATGGTCGCCGGCTTCGGCCAGGAGATCCCTCGGCGAGCACGCTCCTACAGCCAGCTCGGGTCCGAGTTCGAGAACGTGAACTGGCATTTCTACGCTTTGGGGCCAAGCGGTATCTGGTCGACACCGGCCGACCTGGTCAGGTGGGCCGACAACTACAGGAGCGGAAGTGTCGGAGGGCCAGCGCTACTGACGCGGGTCGTTGATGGGGCGCAGGACACCGGTATCGATTTATCACCATGGACTGGCGCTCGGTACGGTGCCGGGATCTTTGTCCTGCCGGACAACAGATTGGTTCACGGAGGTAGTTTCGAGGGATTTAAGTCGAATTTCATCGTCTCCCCGGACCGCCAATCCGCGGTGGCCGTACTCTGCAACCGCGTCGAGAGTAAGCCGGAAATCCTGACCGAAGCCCTCGCATTCATTTGGGAATTCCGATAAGGATCTTCGTCGTCGAGTGGGTGGCGAGAATCGCTGCCCTCGCTCCGAGCGTGGCCTAGAGAGGTGACGTGCCTCGCCCGTCCCAGTCCGGGTGCCGACTGGTGAATTCGAACAGTGCCGACTTCGGCTAACTGGGTCCTGGCGACAGGCTGGACTCGGTTAGCCCAACTCGATCGATCATCATTGCGGCATGCCGTGCCAGAGGTCCACATCTTGCGGCGACCGTTCACGGCGGCAACGAAAAGATCACCGTCGATCCGTATTCCCGGCGGTCGACTGCCCCGGGGCCACAATGGTTGCGCCGTACACGCCGACGAAGGGATCAACCATGGGTGACCTGGGTGCGGAGACCTCGCGCAAGACCAGGCGTACGCACTTCATTACTGGTGCTGGCTCGGGGATCGGTGCTGCCGTCGCAGTTATGCTCTATGCCCGCGGTGACGACCTCTGGCTTTTGGCACACAGCGAGGAGCGGGCACACTAACTATGGCAAAGGTTCCCGCAGGCCGAGATCCTGGTCGCCGACCTCGCAAAACCCACCCGCGCTTGAAATGACACTGCTCAGCGTCGTTCTGCCGAGGCTGCTCGACTGCCTGCTCCACATCGCCGCCGTCATCGATTTCAGCCTCGCGGCCGAGCTGGTGGCCGGACAGATTCGGGAGCAGATCAACGTCAACATGATCGCGCCGATGATCCTCACCCGCGCACTGCTGCCCGCCCTCCGGAGGGCCAGAGGTTTGGTCCTCATCGCCAACTCGACCGCGACTCTGTCCCCAGACGCCGCCGGTCGGTCGGCGTACGTGGCCTCGAAGTCCGGTGTCCGCGGCTTCGCCGAGGTCCTGCGGCAGGAGGAGTCCTCACATGGCGTACGCGTGACCACCGTCTTTCCAGGACGCACGGACACGCCCATGCAGGAGAGGGTCCATGAGCAGGAGAAGAGGGTGTACGACGCCGCTCGGCTGATGCGGCCAGACACGGTGGCCCGATCGATCCTGCATGTGGTCGACCTGCCAGCTGATGCCACCATCCACGACCTCACTATCAGGCCGACCCCACACCATGAGCCCGCTGAACCGCCCTGTTCGGGAACTTGCCGTGTGGGAGCGACTCAAGCACCTTTATCTCGCCACCTTCCCTGTCTCTTATGAGTCTCGGCCGGCTGCGGACTGGGAGATCTCGCTAGTGAAGGCAGGGGCTGATCAGCAGCTCGGACCTTGCATCCTCTGGACCGAGATTCCAAAGACGGCCACGTGGTCGAAAGCTGGCCAGCTCGAGTCCCCAGAGTGCGGAATTGATGACTGTTGATGGCGAACTGATACAGGATTGCTGCGCTCAGCCGAGCACCTACAGGCAGCGGCAGGCACGACCGATAACGGGGATCGACTAGTTGTAAGGGAAGTGCTCTACCAACTGAGCTATGCTCCCGGGTCGCTGCCGCGTGTACGCAGCCGACAAGACTAGTGTGTCGGTTCTGGCTCGACCAAGTTAAGGAGCTGCTCGCGCAATGCCGAGGCTGGCAGCTCACGACTATGACGGACTGGGGTAGGCGTGCCCAACAGAAACCTTGCTGCAACCCTTGGGGCTCTGACCGGCCTGGTCAGCATGGTCGCGATGATTCGACTGGTTTCTGGTGCGTTTAGCCACGGGATGTCGGCGTTCGCTTGGGTAACCGTCCTGCTGGCGATGCTGCCGTGGATTGGGTACGCGGCATGGCGCGCTCGCCACGGCCATCTCAGCAGACGCGGGGCGATAGTCGTGCTGCTGCTTAACCTTGTCGGGTGTGTGGTCGTGTGGCTGTTTGTCCTTGGACCCGTGGTTGCCCTGGCCTGCTCCCTCGGGGCGTTTGTGGTCATCTGGGTAAGCGATTGGCCGCCGCGCCGCCCGATCGGCGAAGAGCGGTTCGTCCGTATCGAGGAATTGCATAGCGCAGAGGACTCCTGACCCGGACTTCGCAGTTAGCCCGATCGTTCGCGTACGGGCCCCAGGGGTCCGGGCAAGTAGAGTGGATCATTGTGGCCGGACCCGACTTCCCAGTCGCGCTCGCTGACCTTGACAAGGCTTTGAGCTCGATTGAGGCTGTTATCGACCCGGCTCGTACGCGTACTGAGATCGCGGAATTGGAGCAGCAGGTGGCTGCCCCCGATCTGTGGGACAACCCGGACAACGCCCAGCGCGTGACATCGCGACTTTCGGTCCTACAGGCCGAGGTCGATCGATTGGTGGGACTTCGCTCTCAGCTGGACGATCTTGCCGTTCTGGTCGAGCTCGGACAGGAAGAGGGGGATCAAGCCAGCCTTACCGAGGCAGGCGAAATTCTCGCCTCGCTGCAGAAGGCGATCGAAGTTCTTGAAGTACGGACCCTGCTGTCGGGTGACTACGACGAGCGCGAGGCGCTGGTCACTATTCGGTCCGAGGCCGGAGGCGTAGACGCGGCCGACTTCGCCGCCATGCTGTTGCGCATGTACCTGCGCTGGGCGGAACGTCATCGCTACTCGACCGAGGTCTATGACACCTCATACGCGGAGGAAGCGGGCATCAAGTCGGCGACATTCCAGGTGAAAGCCCCCTTCGCGTACGGAACCTTGTCGGCCGAACAGGGCACCCATCGGCTGGTACGGATTTCGCCATTCGATAACCAAGGACGTCGCCAGACCTCATTCGCCGGTGTCGAGGTGCTACCGGTCACCGAGGCTGCCGATCACATCGACATCCCCGAGTCAGAGCTGCGCATCGATGTCTTCCGCTCCTCCGGGCCAGGCGGACAGAGCGTCAACACCACTGACTCGGCGGTACGCATCACCCACCTGCCGACCGGCATCGTGGTGTCCTGTCAGAACGAAAAATCCCAGTTACAGAACAAGGCAGCGGCGCTGCGCGTGCTGCAGTCCCGCCTGCTGGAACGGGCTCGGCAGGAACGCGAGGCCGAGCTCAACGCACTCAAGGGCGACGGTGGCAATAGCTGGGGCTCACAGATGCGGTCCTACGTGCTGCACCCATACCAAATGGTGAAGGACCTCCGGACCGAGTACGAGGTCTCCTCGCCGGACGCGGTATTCGACGGCGACATTGACGGCTTCATAGAGTCCGGCATCCGCTGGCGCAGAACGCGCGAGACGGCGGCTAGCTAAACAGCTGAGTACGGATCCACATGACGGGCGCACCCCGGTGATCGTGTCTGGTTACCAAAGCTTCACTTAGACTCATCTTTGGCCGTCTGGCGTCCTCAAGGGCGTCGAAGCTGTCTATCGGGGGAAGCAAGACCGTGATTCGTTTTGAGAATGTCACCAAGACTTACGACGGCCAGCGCCGTGCAGCGCTCGGGAATATCAATGTCGACATCGACAAAGGGGAGTTCGTCTTCTTGGTTGGGGCCTCCGGCTCTGGCAAGTCGACGTTTCTCAGACTGATCCTGCGTGAGCAGCGGCCGAGCCAAGGCAAGGTCTTCGTTGCCGGCCGGGAGCTCAACAAGCTGCACAGTTGGAAGATCCCTGCGATGCGCCGCCAAATCGGTACCGTCTTCCAGGACTTCAGGCTGCTGCCGAACAAGAACGTGACCGACAATGTCGCCTTTGCCCTCCAGGTCATCGGCAAACCTGCTTCGACCATCAAGCGTGTGGTGCCTGAGGTGCTGGAACTTGTTGGCCTTGGCGGCAAGGGCGACCGGCTGCCTGAAGAGCTTTCCGGCGGCGAGCAGCAACGTGTTGCGATAGCGCGGGCCTTCGTAAATCGCCCAATGATCTTGATCGCAGACGAGCCAACGGGGAATCTCGATCCGGCCACCAGCGTCGGCATCATGAAGCTGCTTGATCGGATCAACCGCGCCGATACCACCGTCCTGATGGCGACCCACGACTCCACCATCGTGGACCAGATGCGTAAGCGGGTGATCGAGCTGGACGACGGGGAAGTCGTCCGAGACCAGAGCAGAGGCGTGTACGGCTACCAGTGATTACTCAGAAGCCGAAGAACGTGTCTATGCCTGGTCGTAGCGTCGCCAACCGAACGACTGCTGCTTGTCGAGTTATTGGGGATATTTGATGCGTTTCCGCCACATCATGTCGGAGACCCGCGCAGGGCTTCGACAAAATCTGACCATGACCCTGGCGGTCATCATGACCATGTGGGTGTCACTGTCATTGTTCGGCGCCGGGCTGCTGGCTAGCCAGCAGGTCGACCTCATGAAGGGCCGCTGGTACGACAAGATCGAGATCTCCGTCTTTCTGTGCGCCAAGGACACTCGCGGTGATCAATGTGATCCGGGCCAGGAGGCAACGGAGGCACAGAAAGCTGAGATCCGGCGAACGCTGGAGACCAATCCCGAGGTCGCGCCGGAGGGAATCTACTTCGAGACCAAGCAAGAGGCGTACGCGGAATTCCAAAAAGCGTACGAAGGTAGCCCGATCCAGGACTCCCTGACTGTGGACCAGATGCAGGAGTCGTTCCGAGTCAAGCTCAAGAACCCAGAGGAATACCAAGGTGTGGTCAGTTCCGTGGTCGGTCTCAAAGGCGTCCAGAAGGTGCAGGATCTGCACCAGCTCCTCGATCCATTCTTCCGAGCATTGAATGTGCTCCAATGGTCGACCGCCGGCGCATCGGCGTTGCTGCTACTCGCCTCGGCACTGCAGATTGGAAACACAATTCGATTGGCGACTTTCGCGCGACGCCGCGAGATCGGCATCATGCGCCTAGTTGGAGCGAGCAACTTCTACATCACCGTGCCCTTCTTACTGGGCTCAGTGATTTCGGCGTTGATCGGTGTAGCCCTGGCATGTCTGACCATGGCGGCCGGTGTCTATTTCTGGATCATTCGAGGGGTTCGAAACTCCGTCCGGTTCATAGCCTGGATCGGCTGGCAGCAGACCGCTCTCGCCATGCTTGGCGTGATCGTTGTAGGCGTTGTGCTTGCGGTAATCCCGACTCTTGTGACGACGAGGCGCTACCTGCGCGTGTGAGCATCGCTCCCGCATGACTTCACTTACGTCACAAAAACATCACAAGTTGACCTAAATCACTCAAGTATCACTTGAGGGTTGTGCCTGTTAGATGACGAAATGCGAGTTTCCGCGTTTTGGTGTTTCCGGCCGCTGCCGAGACCTGCCTACGATGCCGAAGCCGACGTGCAGCTGCGCAGCGAGTGACAGCAGACGAAGCAGTCGGGTCGTTACAACCGAAGATTGATTGGGGAAAGCTGTGGTTCCGGACCTTCCCTACGTCCGCAAGGACGTTCCGGACGACAGCGAAGCACCTCAGCATGCTGGTCGCTTCGCCAGGCTGGCCGAGAGTGGGAAAACTCTCGCCACGTCGCCGACGTCCAAGGGCATAACTGCATACCTGTCAGCGGCATGTCTCGCAGGCACGCGTACCCTGCGGACGGTAGTTGCCGTTGCGGTCGCGTCGGCGCTCGCCCTTACGTTGCTCGGGCCACAGGCTTCCGCCGACGAACTCACGACGCACCGGGCGCGGGTCAAGCAGCAGATCGCCAAGACCAAGGGCGATCTCAATGAATCGACCAAGGTGTTGAGTGCTGCCGCCGTCGCGGTAGACAAAGCACAAAACAAACTGGACGCGGCGACTGCCCAGCTCACCACGACCCGCCAGGAATTGGCCACGGCCGAGGCAAAGGACGTCGAGATGGCGGCGGGACTGCGGCAGGCTCGGGCCGACCTCGCCGCGGCCGTTGCCGCTGTCGCTGCGGGACAGGCGCGATTGGACGCCGAACAGGCCAAGGCGGGTCAGATGGTTCGGGATCAATACCAGCAACAGACCAACCTGCTTCCGATCGCGGTGTTTGTCGATCCAGACTCCACCGAGGACTTGCAGACTCGGCTGCAGTGGTCGACCACACTGTTCGATACGACTCAGGCCCAGATCGATCGATTGACGCTGATGCAGCGCCAGCTCAACGCTGCTCGGGCCCGGCAGGCCGAGCTGGAGACGAAGGTTGCGGCAGCTCGTCACGATGCTGCAGCCAACCTAAAGATCAAGAAGGCGCTGGAATCTCGCGCCGCAGCAGAGGAAGCCACCATTGCGCAACTGCTCCGCGAGCGGAAAACGGCCGAAGATGCGGCTGCAGACGACGTAGCCCAGGACAAGGCCCGCTACTCACAGTTAGTTAAGGAGCGGGCTTCGGTCGAGCGACGCATCGCTGCCCGGATCGCGAAGGCGGCGGCAGAGCGAAAGCGCGCTGCCGAGCGAGCGGCTGCTGAGCGTAAGCGCGCGGCTGAACGAAAGTCGAACGGCACACGGCGATCTCACTCGACCGGGCATGCTCGACGTTCCACCACGTCGAGCGCGGGTCACGGCTTTTCCTTCCCCGTGGCGGCTGGGATTACCTCACCTTTTGGAATGCGGTTCCATCCGGTACTGCATTACTGGAAGCTGCACGATGGCACCGACTTCGGGGCTGCCTGTGGCACACCGATCCGCGCTGCCCATGCCGGGCGAGTCGCTGAGCGGTATTACAACGCCGGCTACGGCAATCGGCTGATGATTGACCACGGCTACATCGGTGGCAGGTATGTGACGACGGGCTACAACCACGCCAGCCGCTACATAGTCCATGTGGGTCAGCGCGTCCGGGAAGGCCAGGTCATCGGCTACGTCGGTACCACGGGCTTTTCCACTGGCTGCCATCTGCACCTGATGGTGTGGATCAATGGCCGCCTTCGGAACCCTATGACCTGGTTCTGAACTCAGTCTCCGTCAGGACGCGTCGTCGCTATGGCTGACAAGCCGGCCGATCCGTGCCGGGAGGGCAGCTGTACCTAGGTTCCTCACGCTGTACGCGGCATGCATGCCGCGTACAGCGTCAACATCCCACGCAGCGTGGGATGTTGACGTTGAGGGCGTGGCGGCTTCGAGGCGCGATCCCCGGAGCGGGCCAATCAAAGGGGAAGATTGGGTTATGGCGAAGGAAAAAGGCCGCAGACTTGTCGCGCAGAACCGCAAGGCCAGGTACGACTACCACATCCACGACACGTACGAGGCGGGTGTCGTCCTCAGTGGTACTGAGGTGAAGTCGCTGCGCGATGGGCGTGCCAACCTGACTGACGCCTACGCCACCGTCGATGACGGCGAGGTCTGGCTGCGAGGCGCGCACATTCCCGAGTACAGCCATGGGACCTGGACGAACCACACAGCCCGACGTACCCGGAAGCTGCTGTTGAGTCGTCGTGAAATCTCCAAAATCGAGCGCGAGCTCGAGAGCTCAGGTACCACATTGGTGCCGTTGTCGCTCTACTTCTCCAATGGGTACGCCAAGGTAGAGATCGCACTTGCCTCCGGCAAACGGGAATACGACAAACGCCAAGCCATTGCGGCCCGTGAGTCGAGGCGTGAGGCCGAACGAGCCCTCGCGACCCGGCATCGGAGACAATGAGGTAATGGTGCAATTCCACGCGGCCGGCGGCCGTGTTTGGCAGCTTGGCGGCCGACTCTTTCGGATCGTCATCGCGTTTGTCTTGATGGTCCTGACCGCGCTCGCTTGGTTCCTAGTGACGCCAACAAAGGCCTACGCTGCCGACGACCAGATCGATTCCTTTCTCATCAACTACGACATGCAGCAGAGCGGCGTGCTCAAGGTGAAGGAGACGATCACCTGGCGCTTCGGCAGCAACTCCGGCCGGCACGGCATCCAACGCGACCTTGTCATCCGCGAACCTGATCCCGACAGCGATCAAGATTTCGTTTATGGGATCAGCAACATCACCGTCACGAGCCCCGACGATTACGTAGCAACCGACTTCAGCTCCAAGACCACCGAATCCCAGGGAGGCCGCGAAGAGGAGCTCAATGTCCGGATCGGCGACCCCAACCAGACGATCTCGGAGCCAACCGCAACCTATGTCATTTCCTATGACGTCACCGGTGCGATGCGCACCTTTAGCGGTTATGACGAGTTCTTCTGGGACGGCCCCGGATTCGGCAACCCGTTGATCAAGGACTTGAAGATCACCACAACGGTGCCTGGCGGCGTCCAAGAGGCGACCTGCTACTACGGACCGCCAGGAAGCACCGAGCGCTGCGAGACCATTAAGTACACAAAGGGTGGTGAGGCCACCTTCGGTCAGACCAACGTGGCACCGGGATCAAGCGTCAGTATTGGCGTCAAAATCACGCCAGGTCTGGTGGCGGACAACAAACCGCATATGGAGCCGAACGGCGCCAAGCTTTCACCGGCCGAAAGAGTTGGCGCGTTCGCGCTTGCGGGCGTCTCGCTGCTCTCGGCGGTCCTCTCGCCAATCGTTGGGGTGCTGTGGTGGCGCAAGAACGGCCGTGACCAGCGCTACGCGGGCCTCCCGCCGGGCATGGTTCCTCTTGCGGGGCAGGAAGCAGAGATCGTTCCGAACGATCCTGATATCCCGATACCGGTGGCGTTCTACCCTCCGCCGATCCCGGTAGCTGAGGCCGGCCTACTGATCGACGGGCAAGTTGATACCAGGGAGACCGCGGCTACGATCATCGACCTGGCGGTGCGTGGTGCGCTCAAGGTCCAGAGTTATGGCAAGGACGACTTCCAACTCACCCTGGTCGATCCCAACAGGGCAACTGCCCCGCACGAGATGGTGCTCTTGACCAGCCTATTCGACGGTCAGCCGCCGGGTGCTGTCAAAGACCTTTCCGCACCAGGCAGCATGGCGGACGCGCATGAACAAATGCGGGACTCGGTTCGCAACCAGGTCACTTCTCGCGGCTGGTTCCGCAAGGTGCCTTCGGCCGTTGCGACGAGCAGCTTTGGCTTCGGCATCATCGCCATCGCGATCTTCGCATCGTTCGCGGTCGGATTCTGGCTGCTACTGCTGCTTGTCCCACTGCTGCCGATCATGATTACGCTTGCGGTGATCCGTACAAAGCTCAGGCGCGGACAACGGACCGCCGAAGGCCGAGCGGTCTGTGACCAGGTCGAGGGCTTCAAAACCTACCTCGCTACGGCTGAAGCTGATCAGCTCAGGTTTGAAGAGGGCGAAGACATCTTCTCCAGGTACT
Organism: Propionibacteriaceae bacterium; assembly: GCA_036566085.1. Classification (GTDB taxonomy): domain Bacteria; phylum Actinomycetota; class Actinomycetes; order Propionibacteriales; family Propionibacteriaceae; genus Microlunatus. The sequence continues at coordinate 275 of DATCXA010000376.1, read as the reverse complement.
TGCCGTGGGCGATCGTCTTCGAGCTCGCCGATCGGTGGGCCAAGATCTGTGGTGATCTGGTGGCGATGGGACGGCTGCCGAATGTGACACCGTACTGGTACGTCGGCAACTATCAGATGAACGCCTTCAACACCGCCTTCCTAACAAGCAGCCTGACATCGGCTGCCACGCCGGTGGCATCCTCCTCGGGTGCGGGTGGTACCGGCTTTGGTGGCGGCAGCGCCTTCGGCGGAGGCGGCTTCTCCGGTGGTGGCGGCGGCGGAGGCGGCAGCGGC
>DATCXA010000366.1:0-2829 GCA_036566085.1 Propionibacteriaceae bacterium | reverse complement strand
CGGACGCGGGCTCGGCCGTCGGCCAGCCAGGTGACCAGCAGCGACGGTGGGGGCCGAGCGCCGGTAGCGATCATGGGACGACGCCCGCGCTGAGTCAGCGGGCCGCGGCGGATACCCGGTGGCGTATCGGGGCGGTCTCGTCGCGTGGGCTCGGCGCCGGTGAAACGGTCGGCGGCGGCAATGAAGTACAGGCTTCGGGACAGCTCGGGGATGGTCAGTGCGCTCAGCCACCGGACCTGGACGCCGGTGCCGGCGAAGCTCGCTCGAGATCCGGGCAAGACTGCCATAAACGACCATAGATGTCCGAGATCATCGTGTGTCAATAGAGTGCCAAACCTCCAACGTGGTCAACAAGTAACCTCAACACATCGGTAGAGCCCCTCGGTCAGCGAAGACCGGGGGGCTCTGTCATTTCCCCTGCAGGCGGCTCTCTCAGCTTATCGAACACACGGTCGATTGCGCTAGGCCGCGCAGTCTTGGCGGTGGGCACCTGGGGGCCCGGCGTATCGAGGTAACCCTGAGTAACCCGGCGCGCCAGCTCACCGCCTGATTGCTAACGGGCCTCTACCGCTCTGCGTGGACTGATGTCGTCCGGGCTGGTCGCCGCTTCGGGTGCCAGCCTCCGCGGCTTGATCTCGTCCTCGCTGATGGCCAGCGCTTTGGGAGCCAATTTTGGACTGCTCCGCGATACAGATCCTGTCCGGCGGCCGATTGAGTGATTCCGCAGTTGGAACCGCTCGCGAGCGATTTCAACGAGCTTGCCTCGGTCGTCGGCCCGGCACCAGCGGACATCATAGAAGCCGCTCGGAAACACCTGGTGGTTGAGATCGAAGCGGCAACGAATCACCTTGTCTGGCATCAACACGAGGTCGTCGGAATCGACGACCTCCCAGTTGCCATGACTTTTTACCCAGAGCTCCATGTCATCTCCGAGATTCGGGCTGCCGGTCGACCTGCGAACAAGCTCCAGGAAAAGCGCACCCTCGGGATCGGAGTCATCGTGTCGCGCAAGCCATTCGTGGTCTCGAAATCCGCGCGACCGATACCTCAACAGGTGATAACTGAAGAGCCCGATCCAGATGACCGCGTATCCAGCTACTGCCCAAAGAGCGGCCCACACCGCCTGCGCCACAGCGCGATCCGATTGCAGGGGCAAAAGGGAGGCGACGATCGTTCCGACAGCAGCTGCGCCGCAACCCAAAGCGACCTGTGAACCGAAGGGAGCACTTGCCCGCCGGGCGGCGCGTCGGACCTCTCGAATCCAAAAGCGTTCCATCAATGAGCCTCCTCGCCGACATTGACTCATTGCCCAGGCATCCTGCCACCCCGGTGCTGACGCCGTTGGAAATACTCAAAAGAGAGCTGTCGGTGCATACCACCCGATGCGGCAAGGTGGCGGCCGCGGCAGCTTGATGGTCGGGGTCTCAGGTGTGTACGCAGCGAAGGTGGTGGTCATCGGCTGTACGCCTGGCGCAGCTTCCAGGCGTATCCCATCGCGACAGCTGTGAGCGGTGCGACTCCAGTGTCGGTGCCACTAGGACCGGGCGCTGTTCATGATCTTGAGGCGATGCGGCGGGGGGTGACCCCGGCTACTAAGGCGATCATGCTCTGTACGCCGAATAAGCCGACGGGCCCGGCGCTGCAACATCAACAAGTGATCGACTTCATCGACTCAGTCCCTGATCACATCATGATCGTCGTCGACGAGGCCTCGGCGGCCCCTGGGTATTGCCCGAGCAACACACACCTCAGCACAACGTCGTGACGGTTTCTACTTCGAGAACGGCGCCGATCTCCGGGCCTCGCTGGCTGTCGGGGGATTGCCCAAAATTGCCGTCTTTTAGGCGGTAGGAGGAGGTGACGACGACGGCGTGGTGGGCGGTCGGTCGATCATGGCGACGGCGACGACGTGGGGCAAGGTCACCGGTGCCGCCGGTCCATTAGGTGTAGAAATAGGGCCCGTGGAAGTCAGCTCCGTGGGAGTCAGCGGGATCGTGATGATCGTCGGGTCTGCGTTGTTTCTGTGCGCGGCATTCACCCCGATTTCCTTTCGGGTCTTTCCGGAGAAGTCCAACACTCGGAAGCTGGAGGTTATTCGAGCCTCGCCTACCTCATGGTCGGTCACCCAGATCCTGTTCGGGCTGGGCGCGTTGGTCACCGCGATCGGTGTCGGTCTACTCGCCTACGCTCTACGTCGGCAACCTTCGGCGTGGCTCATCTGGACAAGCATGGCCGTGCTCATCCCCGCGGCGGTCTTGTGGCTTTGGCATCTGTACGGACGCACGGTGGATCCTGTTGCTTTCGCAGAGGGCAGATGGCCGCGTTGGCCTGTTCTGGCCTACTTCATCCTGACTGAGATTGGCCTGGCGATGCTTGGATGTGCGCTGCTGAGGAGTGATCTACCGAACTGGATCGGCTGGATCCTTATTGGCAGCATGGTGCTGCTATTTGTGCTGACCCTGATCTACCGCGACGTGGCGCCCTTCTGGTTCTACTTGGTGACCCTGATAGCAGGAATAGCGCTCCTCGCGCGCTAAGCGTTCCCAAATTTGCACGCACGGCCAGGGTCGCTGCATATAGCTGATCAACTCTGCCGTCGGCCAAGCGGTCGCCATCGCGTCAAGGTAGAAGCCGCCGCCGCAGCCCAATTCGGCTACTCGAAGCGGCTGGCGCGGCAGGAGATCGGCCAGCTCCGGAATCGCAGCGAATCGGCCTGGCAGGTCGGCCGCGGTCAGCTCAGTGAACCGCGCTTGCTGGCTTGCAAGGGTGGCGCGATCGGCATCGGTGAAACCGGAGCGGTCGTGCCGCCAGGCATTAGTGAGCCGCTGC
>DATCXA010000349.1:0-6081 GCA_036566085.1 Propionibacteriaceae bacterium | reverse complement strand
GGAGCTGGGCGAACCGCATTGGTACAGCGGGGTCGTCGCGACGCTGCTCGACGCCGGACATTTCGACCGGGTGCTCGGTTCTCTGCACTCTTTGCCGATCGGCGCGCAGTTGTTTGAGATGCCGGAGCTGTATCGGCGACGTCCAGCGACCGAGGGTCGTTGGTGACTATCTGGCCGAAATACCTCGCCTGATCAGCAGCACGGATGCGTTCGCAGTGCTCGCCCACATCGAGTACGCGGTCGGATATTGGCCGACGCAGGCAGGTCCGTTCGATCCCAACTCGTTCCAAGATGAGTTTCGCTATGCCCACGACCCGACTGTGCTCGCCCTAGGGTTCGGCGACGCGGCGGCGATGGTGGAGGCCCACGGCTTCCGGCCCGGCCGGCATCCCTATGACTTCTGGAGGCGTTAGCACCGACTTGTCAGAACTGAGGAGTGCTCTAGCGCTTCTGGTTTCTGACAAGTCGGCTAAATAGCCGGATCGGTGATCTCCAGTAACTCTTCAAGATCGCCCCCGGTGGGCATCCAGAGTCCGGCTTCAACGTTCTGTTTGACCTGCTCGGCCGAGGTGGCGCCGGCGATCACCGAGCCGACGGTAGGCATCGCCGTTAGCCCGCCGATCGCGACCTGCAGCATGGACAAACCACGCGCGGCCGCGTACGCCTCAATGGCTTCGATCAAGTCGAAGTTCGCCCGATCCAGACGCACGCGGTTCCGAGCGAGCCGGCTGCCCCGAGGGGCGGGCTCGCCGCGGTGGTATTTGCCGGTCAGCAGTCCGGATGCGAGCGGGAAGTACGGCAGCAGGCTCTGACCGGTGTGCTCCAGCGCAGGCACCAGCTCGCGTTCAACCGACCGGTTCAGCCAGGAGTACTCGTTCTGTGCGGAGACGAATGCCTCGTAGCCGCCAGTCCGAGAGATCCAATCGGCATCGATCGCCTGCCAACCGGCAAAGTTTGACGAGCCGATGTACCGCACCTTGCCCTCAGCGACAACCTCGGTGAGAGCGGCCAGCGTCTCTTCGATCGGCGTATGCGGATCGGGCTCATGCAGCTGGTACAGATCGATCCAGTCTGTCCCGAGGCGGCGCAGGCTGTTTTCGAGCGCGATCCTGATATAGCGGCGGGAACCCCGGGCACCCCAATCCGGGCCGTTTGCACCCCGCATGTCCGAGCCGAACTTCGTGGCAATGATCACCTCGTCGCGCCGAGAGCCGAGCGCTTTGCCGAGCAAGATCTCTGAGCCGCCCGCGTTGCCGTAGACGTCGGCGGTGTCGAACAAGGTGATCCCGGCATCGATAGCGGTGTTCACCACGCTTGGCACCTCGTGATCGGGCATGCGCGCACCGAAGTTGTTGCAGCCGATTCCGATCGTGGAGACGGTGAGACCCGAAGGCCCGAGCTGCTGGTAGGTCATTTCCGCGGGCACGTCAGACCCCCGGATCATTAACGCTGGTTCGGATTCTGTTGTCCCGTCTCAGGCGGGACGTAACCGCCGCCCTGCTGCGGCGTTTGATATCCGCCGCCGCCCTGTTGCGGCGTTTGATATCCGCCACCCCCCTGTTGCGGCGATTGATAGCCGCCGGCCTGGTCCGGGGATTGGTAACCGCCCGGCTGGGGCGGCTGATATTGACCCTGCTGGGGTGGCCCGGAACTTTGGGGTGGCTGCTGATACTGCTGCGGGTTGGGAAGCTGGTCGTCGCTTGGCCGGTCGAACTGGACCGGGGGTGCAGACTCCTGAGGCGGGAGCTGCCCCTGCTGCTGTTCGGGATCGCCGCGATAGGCGATCTCTCCGAAACTGACATCCGGTGCCTGGCGTACGGCCGGTTCGTCGACCTGGAAGTAGGTGGCCTTCTCGAACTTGAACATGTTGGCGATGATGTTCGACGGCACCGACTCGACCTTGGTGTTGTAGACCCGAACGTTGGCGTTGTAGAAGCGTCGGCCCGCGGCGATGCGGTCCTCGGTCTCGGCGAGTTGCCGCTGCAGCTCCAGGAAGTTCTGATTGCTCTTGAGATCCGGATAGGCCTCGACGCTGACGATCAAATTCCGGACTGCACCCGAGAGCGCCGCCTCGACATCGGACCGCTGCTGCGTGGGTAGCGCGCCCTCCGACTGTGAAAGCTGCTGGGCCTGGCTGCGAAGCCTGGTGATGTCTTCCAAGGTGTTGCGCTCGTGCGCGGCGTACGCCCGAACCGTCTCCACCAAGTTCGGGATCAGCTCGTAGCGGCGGTTCAACTCGACGTCGATCTGCCGCCAAGATTCCTGAATCAGGTTTCTGGACTTGACGAAGCCGTTGTACGAGCCCATGCCGATGAGCGCAAGAATGACGACGATCACCAAGATGATGATGATCAGGGTGATGGCGGTACCCATCAGATCTCCTTAGCATCTGGGGGCTGAACGAGCCTCAGGCCATATTCACCCTAACGGGTGAGCACATCCATGCGCCGTTAGGCCTTACTCCAAACCGAGGTCATGTGCCGAGATCGCCGCGCGGTAGGGCAATCCGGCACTTTCGACGGCCTCCTTGGCGCCGGTATTGCGGTCGACGATGACGGCGACTCCGATCACCTGTGCTCCGGCCTCTCGCAGCGCCGCGACGGCAGTCAATACCGAAGCGCCAGTAGTACTGGTGTCCTCCAGGGCGAGCACCCGACGATCCCGCACCGCAGGGCCTTCAATGAGTTGTTGAAGGCCGTGCGTCTTTCCCTCCTTGCGGACCACGAAGGCATCGAGTCGCTCGCCAGCGGCCGCGGCGGCATGCATCATGGCAGTCGCAACTGGGTCGGCACCAAGTGTCAGACCTCCGACCGCCTCGAAGTCCCAGTCGGCAACCAATGCGCGCATGACGCGACCGATGATCGGCGCAACCGCGCCGTCGAGCGTGACACGTCGCATATCGACGTAGTAATCGGCCGTACGCCCCGAGGAGAGAGTGACTGTGCCGCGAACGATGGCCAATGCCTCAATCTGCTCGATCAGCTGAGCAGTGTCCTCGGCAACCGTTGGCGTACTCACGACCGGCACTGTATCTAGCCGCCCGTCTCTTTCTGGAAAGTGGTCACAAACGACACGGGATCACGACGGATTCTTGTCCTTTGTGACAATGTGCGCCGTCAGCCGGCGAAGGGATTCGGCGTCAGGGTGTACTTGGTGGACAGGTATTCGTGAATCCCCTCGATACCGCCCTCGCGTCCGATGCCGGACTGTTTTACTCCGCCGAAGGGCGCTGCCGCATTCGACACGACACCGACATTGAGGCCCAACATTCCGGTCTCCAGGGACTCGATGAGCCGCTGGCCGCGAGCCAGGTCCTTGGTGTAGGCGTACCCGACTAGGCCGTACTCGGTGTCGTTGGCGGTCCGCACGGCTTCTTCCTCATCGTTGAAGGTGACGATGCTAAGTACGGGCCCGAAGATTTCCTCGCGCAGGATGTCGCTGCCAGGGCGTACGCCGGCGACGACGGTTGGCTCATAGAACGTGCCAGGCCGATCGATCGGGTGACCACCAGTCAGCACCTTCGCCCCGCGGTCGGTCGCGTCTCGTACTAGGGAGTCGGCTTTCTGCACTGCATCATCGTTGATAAGCGGGCCGATTTGGACTCCCTCCTCAGTCCCCCTGCCGACCTTGAACGCCTGTACTCGTTCGGTGACACGCGCGGCAAACTCGTCGGCAATAGCTTCGTGCACGATGAACCGGTTCGCCGCTGTGCAGGCCTGACCGATGTTGCGGAACTTAGCGATCATGGCACCTTCGACAGCGGCACCAAGATCAGCATCATCGAAGATCAGGAAGGGCGCGTTGCCGCCGAGCTCCATCGACGTACGCAGAATGTTGCCGGCCGCCTGCTCTAGCAGCTTGCGGCCTACCTCGGTTGAGCCGGTGAAGCTCAGCTTACGAAGCCGGGGATCGGCGATGATCGGCGCCGACACCTTGCTCGAAGTTGATGTAGTGATCACATTGACGACGCCGGGCGGAAGGCCGGCCTCGGCCAAGATCTTGACGAAGTACAGGGTGGTCAAGGGGGTTAGCTCAGGTGGCTTGATCACGACGGTACAGCCGGCAGCTAGCGCTGGCGCCGTTTTTCGAGTGGCCATGGCTAGTGGGAAGTTCCATGGGGTGATCAGGAAGCAGGGTCCGACTGGATGTTGCGAAACGATCATCCGCCCGGTGCCCTCGGGGTTGATGCCGTAGCGGCCGAAGACCCGTACTGCCTCCTCGGAGAACCAGCGAAGGAACTCGCCGCCGTATTTGACTTCCGCCTTGGATTCGGCCAGCGGTTTCCCCATCTCGAGCGTCATCAGCAGCGCGACTTGGTCCTGGCGCTCTTGAACCAGATCGAAGGCTCGGCGCAAGATCTCGGCGCGCTCCCGGGGTGGCGTTTTGGCCCAGTCGGGAGCCGATTCGGCCGCGGCGTCGAGGGCTGCAGTGCCGTCACCGACGCTCGCGTCAGCAATGGTCTTGATCGCCTCGCCGGTTGCGGGGTCGTACACCTTCAAGGTGGAACCCGAGGTGGCCGGGCGCCACTCGCCGCCGATGAACAGCCCCTCCGGTACCGATTCCAGCAACGCCGTTTCAGCCGCATTCAACATCGAGAGGCCTCCTTGGCTCAGCCGACACCGTCGTCAACTCGAGCCTAACTCTGGGTCGGGGCAGACCTGGACCACACCATCCCGTATATCAGTCCGGACAGGGGCGGACCGCCCGGCCAAACCAGGATCGGGGAACCTCGGACCCTACCTACGCCGGCACCACAACTACAAGACCCACGGCGGCTGGCAGGTCCGCCAACCCGAGCCCGGCACCTGGCTATGGCGATCACCCCACCGCCGCATCTACCTCGTCAACGCCAACGGCACCCACGCTCTCGGCGACACCGAGCTTGCACAAGCGCTCTGGCGGGCCGCGGCACGTCCGCCGCTGAAACTGGCAACTCGACCTAGCTAGGGTCTCTATATGCCCTCCGTCTGGAAAGCCGACCGGATTCGCGCGGCAACGGCAACCATCTTTGCTGAGATGTCTGCACTGGCATTGGCTACACAGTCCATCAATCTGGGCCAAGGTTTTCCCGACACCGACGGTCCGGCCTTCATGCTCGAAGAGGCTCGCGCTGCGATTGCCGGTGGAGTGAACCAATACCCGCCTGGCCGCGGCATTCTGCCGCTGCGGCAAGCGATCGCTGCCCACAGCCGCCGGACCTACGGTCTGAGCTACGACCCTGAGACGGAGATTCTGGTCACCACGGGTGCCACCGAAGCGCTGGCCGCGTCGATCTTGGCATTCGTCAATCCGGGCGACGAGGTGATCGCCCTGGAGCCCTTCTATGACTCCTACGCCGCCTCCATCGAGCTCGCTGGCGGGCAGCGTGTCGGAGTGGGACTATTCGGGCCAGACTTCAAGCTCGATCATGTCGAGCTAGCGTCGGCCTTCACAGACAAGACCAAGGCGCTGTTGATCAATTCACCGCATAATCCGACCGGCGTCGTGCTGGGGCGCGAGGATCTCCGCGCAATTGCGGAATTGGCGGTACAGCACGACGTGCTCGTCATCTGCGACGAGGTGTACGAGCATCTGACCTTTGATGATGCTGAACACCTGCCCTTGGCGACCTTCCCCGGAATGCGGGACCGGACGGTGCGAATTTCGTCGGCCGGGAAGACCTTTTCCGCTACTGGCTGGAAGATCGGCTGGGCGCTTGCCAGCCCAGAGTTGATCAATGAGATCACCGCCGTGAAGCAGTTCCTGAGCTACGTCTCTGGCGCTCCATTCCAGCCGGCGGTCGGCCGCGCGCTCAACGAAGGCGATGAGTGGGTGGAAAAGGCGCGGCTTGATCTGCAGGACCGGCGCGATCGATTCGCCGCAGGCCTGCGCTCGATCGGGCTCGAACCGATCCTGCCGAGGGGCACGTACTTCATGACCACCGACGTACGGCCGCTGGGATACAGCGACGGCGTGGAATTCTGTCGCGACCTCCCGACCCGCTGCGGAGTTGTGGCGATTCCCCATCAAGTGTTTTACGACCGCGTTGAGGCTGGCAGGCCTTACGTGCGTTGGGCATTCTGCAAGCAGGAGCAGTTGCTC
>DATCXA010000331.1:0-10811 GCA_036566085.1 Propionibacteriaceae bacterium | reverse complement strand
CGGTTACATGATCGACGGTGAACTGTTTCTGGTCGATCGATCGCGGGAGCTGATCATTGTCAACGGCTTCAACGTCTATCCCGCCGAAGTCGAGGAGGCAATAGCCGAGCTGCCGGAGGTCGAGTCTGTAGCCGTGATCGGTCGGCCGCACTGGCGTACTGGCGAGCAGGTCGTGGCATTTGTCACCGGAGCAGGCCTCGGTGTGCCCGCGATCAACGAGCATTGCGCAACCCGACTCGCGAAGTTCAAGCGTCCGAGCCAAGTCTGGATCGTCGAGGAGCTGCCCAGAGGGATTGCCGGCAAGGTGAGGAAGGGAGTCTTGCGGGGAATGTCCCGGACCTAGTTCTCGGGAGCTGCTCGCGCAATGCCGACGCTCGCAGCTCGGCAGCTGGAGTCAACCTCACAGTGATGGTCCCGTTTTGTTGGCCATCACCCTGATTGGCCGCCGCAGCAGCCGCCGGTCCTCCGAGGTCGCATCGCCCGCGTCGTGAAAGATGGTGGCATGGAAGAGTTCGCTGAGCGGACGGAGCGGGTCGTCGTACTGACCCGACAGGGTTGCCATCTTTGTGACCAAGCGCTCGCACAAGTGGCGGCCGTTTGTGCCGAGACTGGCGAGCGGTACGCGGTCGTAGATGTCGATGGCGATCCGGAGCTGCGGCGGCGCTACACCGACCAGGTGCCCGTAACGTTCGTCGATGGCGCGCAGCATGACTTTTGGCGGGTGGATCCGGTACGCCTCAAGGCCGCGCTCTTGCGGAGTCGCTGAGCGCCATGCTCTTCACCGCTGCCACGCTCCGCGGATTGACGGAGGGTCGGGTGTCTTGTACTTATCGCCGCTGGGAGGTCGTACGACCCAAAGTCGGGTCACGATTCACTACTTCGGCTGGGGTCGTGGAGGTGACGTCGATAACCCGTGCCGACCAACACCAGCTGACCGAGCGGGACGCCGCTGAGGCTGGCTTTTACTCGGTGGCTGAGTTGATCAAGTGGTGTAGCGCGAAAGGCAACGGTGATCTCTATCGAATTGGCATCGCCTTGGCCGGACCGGATCCGCGTATTGAGCTTCGGCGCACCGACAACCTAGATGCGGCCGACATTGCGATGCTCAATGCCAAGCTCGACCGGATGGATCGCGCCGCCGATCAAGCTTGGACCCGCAGCACATTGCGGCAGATTTCACGTTTGCCGGGTGTCGTCTCGACCGAACTCGCTGCCGAGGTCGGTGAGGAGCGCCGCGCGTACAAGTTGCGGGTACGTCGGCTCAAGGCTCTGGGACTGACCGAGTCGCTGGAGCGCGGATATCGGCTCTCACCACGCGGCCAGGCTTATCTCGCAGCCCTGGATAGCACCGGCTAAGCACCGGCCAAGGCGGCGGTCGCGGATTCGAGCGTTTGCGCAGGTTTGGAGGGAAAAGCGCGCGTGGAGCGGGATTTGGTCAACCTTTCCGCACATTTGGTGGGAAACGTACGCTCCAGGGTCACGCTGAGACGTTTGTGCAGCCATTCACAAACGCCTTAGAGTGGCGCTGTTTGGACCGGATCGAGCGCCGATTCAGGAGTTGCGTGTCGCAGACCTTCCCGACCGAGCCTCCGCAACGGGCGGCGGCAGGCGACCATTGGCGGGCGGTCCCCACGCTCAAGGGAATTCCGCACGCCACAGTCGCGCGTCTGCCGGTCTATCTCCGAGCGCTCAACCAGCTGGCAGAGCAACAGACTGACACCATCAGCAGCGGCGCGCTGGCTGAGGCGGCCGGAGTCAACTCAGCTCAGCTCCGCAAGGACCTCTCCTACCTCGGCTCGTATGGCACCCGCGGAGTCGGCTACGACGTGGCCTACCTGCGGTTTCAGATCGGCCGCGTGGTGGGCTCAGCCCATGACTGGCCGGTGATCATCGTGGGCCTAGGCAATCTTGGTACGGCGCTGGCCAATTACTCCGGCTTCTACTCCCACGGGTTTCGCGTCGTCGGCCTGATCGATACCTCGCCCGATCTGGTGGGAAAGCGGATTCATGGGCTGGCGATCTGCGATCTCAGCGAATTGGAAGAGGTCGTTTCCCGGACGGGCGCGGTGATTGCGGTGATCGCGACTCCGGCCGATGCGGCCCAGGCTGTCGCCGACAGGCTGGTCTTTCTGGGAGTAACGAGCATCCTCAATTTCGCGCCAACGGTGCTCGTGGTGCCCGAAGGGGTCAACGTCCGAAAGGTCGACTTGGGCCAGGAACTGCAGATCCTCGCCTATCACGAGCAGCGCAAGACCGATGACAGCCAGGTCTTGGCCAAGAGCAGGAGGACGAGCCGATGAGCATCCTGGTGGTCAGCGTCTCGCACAAGTCGACATCGGTGTCTCATCTTGGCCAGCTTGCCCTCGACTCTCCGGCTTCGGCCAAGCTCGCAGAACAGCTTGTCGACTCCGAGCACATCAATGAGGCGGTGGTCTTGTCGACGTGCAACAGAACCGAGCTGTATGCCTCCGTCTCCCGATTCCACGGCGCCCTGGACGATGCCACCCAAGCACTTGCCGACGTCGCCGATCTGCGGCCAGGCGAGCTCCGTTCATCGTGCGCAGTCTTCTTCGATGAAGGTGCGGTCGCCCATACATTCTCGGTGGCGTCAGGTCTGGACTCCCTTGTCGTCGGAGAGAGCCAGATTCTTGGCCAGGTCAAGAACGCGCTGGCGCTGAGCCAAGCCCACGAGACCGTCGGTACGGTGTTGAATTCGCTATTTCAGCAGGCGATCAGGGTCGGCAAACGGGTTCACACCGAGACCGGCATCGGCGCGGCGGGTCGCTCGCTGGTGAGCGCCGCGTACGGGCTGCTCGAGGAGGAGATCGGTGAACTGGCCGGCCGCCGCGTGCTAGTCGTCGGAGCCGGGGCGATGGCGGGTCTCGCTGCGCGAACCGCGGCAGCCGATGGCGCATTCGTGACGTGCGCTAACCGGACGCTGGCTCGCGCCGAACGCCTGGCCGAGGCCGTCGGCGGCAAGGCTGTCGCCCTGTCGGACCTCGCCGATGCGATGGCCGCGACCGACGTGCTGGTGACATGTACCGGAGCACGAACACTCACCATCGGCGTCGAGGACCTCGCGGGCACGCCAGTCCGTGGCGTCGTTGATCTGGCGCTGCCGGCTGATGTGGCACCCGAGGTGGCAGAACACGACATCTGCCTGGTGAACCTGGACCGCCTCGTCACCGACCAACCCGACGGCGCCAGCGCACAGGAAATCGACGATGCCCGTGACCTGGTTCTAGAGGAGGTCGCCAACTTCCTTGCCCTACGTCGAGCTGCCCAGGTCGCCCCGACCGTTGTTGCCTTGCGCTCTATGGCCTCCGATGTGGTGTCGGCAGAGCTGCGGCGACTGGAGGCCCGGCTGCCTCAGCTCAGTGATCATGAACGCCAGCAAGTCCAGCGCAGCATGCACAGGATCGTTGACAAGCTGCTGCACGCCCCGACCGTACGGGTGCAGGAACTGTCTAGCGAACCCGATGCTGTCGATTACGCCGACGCTTTGAGGAAGCTCTTCGCCCTCGACCCGCAAACCGTTGCAGCGGTGATGTCACCAGAGGTCGGACCCTGATGGTTAGCCAGCCCTGATGCATGCGGCCCAGTTGACCCGGCCGATTCGGCTGGGCGCACGTAAGTCCGCGCTCGCCCGCGCGCAGGCGAACCAGGTGGCGGCCGCGCTCGCGGCCGGCGGCATTGACTCGAGCTTCGTCGGAATTACCACGGCCGGTGATACCGACCATCGCCACCTCACCGAAATCGGCGGCCGAGGTGTCTTTGTTAGCGCCGTACGCGACGCCCTGTACACAGCCGAGATCGATGTCGCGGTGCACTCGCTCAAGGACCTGCCGACCGCAGAGCCGGACGATTTGGAGATCATCGCGATTCCCGAGCGCGAGGACACTCGGGACGTTCTCGTGGGCTGCCGCCTTGATGATCTTGCCGAAGGCGCCCGGGTAGGGACAGGGGCTCCACGGCGCGCAATGCAGATCCTCGACTGGGCGGCGAGCCACAACTCCTGGCTGGAAGTTGTACCGATTCGGGGCAATGTCGAGACCCGAATCGAGCGGGCGCGAGCAGGGCACGTAGACGTGGTGATCTTGGCTGCAGCCGGCTTACGCCGGCTGGGTCTGCTAGCGGAGTCAGAGGCAGCCACCGACGATGTCGTCATCAACGAGCTCCCAGCACAGATCCTTGATCATCAGGTGATGCTTCCAGCACCTGGACAAGGTGCCCTGGCGCTAGAAATTCATCGTTCTCTCAGCATTGAGCTGCGGCGGCATTTGGCAGCTCTCGACAACTCCGTTGCGCACGCAGAATCCCTTGTAGAACGGGGTTTTCTGGCCGCACTGGAGGCTGGCTGTACAGCACCGGTGGGGGCCCGTGCAGCAGTGACGGCAGTCCGTGGTACAAGTCTCGATTTGACTCTGACCGCGGTAATTGGGAGAACGTTACTGAGCAACTTGTCAGAACCCACCAAAGCAGGCCCAGTGATACGGCTGGAGGCACACGGATCAACGACTGATCCGCAGCAGTTTGGGGTCGCTCAAGCCGGTGAGGTACTGGCGCAGTTGCGGGAGCAAAACGTCTGACAACCTAAGGCTCGGATCGCTGCAAGGCGGCCGAGTTGAGACAACAGAACGCGAGAAGTCAGTGAGTACATCCTCGGCTCGTAGGCCCCGGACCTCCCCCTCAGCTACTCCCACCGCACCCGTTGCCAAAGGCCGGGTAATCTTTGTCGGCACCGGGCCTGGTGATCCTGATCTATTGACACTTGGTGCCATTGCTGCTCTCGCCGATGCGAGTTCGGTGATTCTGGACAACGACCGGCAGCGAGAAATTCTGACCCATCCCGCCATCACGCTCGCCAAGGACGCTGAGGTCATCACCCTTGGACTGACCGAAGCGCGCAAGTCGTTGAGCCCGTCGGCGCGAGCCAAGATCGTGCTGAAGCAGGCCTCGACAGGTTGCCGCGTGGTACGACTCGTCGCCGGTGATCCGTTCTTGGACAACGCTGTCGCCGATGAAGCCGCCGCCTGCGTACGCGGCGGCATCGACTTCGAAGTCGTGCCTGGAGTCTCCAGCCTTACCGCGGTTCCGGAGTACGCCGGTATCGACCTGATCCATGCTGGAGGTGTGCAGTTCGCCTCGGTCACCGAGGGCAAATTCAGCAAGAACGGAACGTCGCAGTGGGGTGCTGCCGCGACGATTGTGGTCAGCACCGTGGTGTCCCTGGTTGGCAGTCTGGTTGAGGCGGCAAAGGCCGCCGGTCGGCCGGGAGATGATCATGTCGTGGTCACGCTGCACGGGGGCAGTACCGAACAGATCACGCTGACGACCAGCCTGAATGGGCTTGCGGCCGCGGTTAGGTCCGTCCGGGCTCCGGCCTCCGATCCGGTGCACGTCATTATCGGAGCCGCGGCGGAACAGCGTCACGAGTTGAGCTGGTACGAGACCAAGCCGCTTTTCGGCTGGCGGGTCTTGGTGCCGCGTACCAAGGACCAGGCGGCACCGATGGTCGCTCGGCTGCGCACTTACGGCGCGCATAGTGAAGAAGTGCCCACCATCTCGGTCGAGCCGCCTCGCAGTCCATTGCAGATGGACAAGGCGATCCGGGGCCTGGTCGAGGGCCGCTACGAGTGGGTGGCGTTTACCTCGGTCAACGCCGTCCGGGCCGTACGTGAGAAGTTCGAGGAGTACGGCCTGGATGCACGAGCCTTCTCTGGTCTGAAGGTGGCAGCCGTCGGCGAAGTGACCGCGAATTCCTTACAGGCTTGGGGAATTGAGCCCGATCTAGTGCCCGATGGCGAGCAATCCGCCGCTGGCCTGGCGGCCGAGTTCCCGCCCTATGACGACGTATTGGACCCGATCAATCGAGTCTTCCTGCCACGTGCCGACATTGCCACCGAGACGCTGGCCGAGGGTCTGAGGAACCTGGGTTGGGAGGTCGAAGACGTCACCGCGTATCGCACGGTCCGAGCCACTCCACCTCCCGCGCCGGTGCGTGAGGCGATCAAGACGGGCAAGTTCGACGCCGTGGTGTTTACCTCTTCATCGACAGTGCGCAACCTGGTAGGCATCGCTGGCAAGCCGCATTCCTCGACGATCATCGCGGTTATCGGTCCGGCAACGGCCCGAACCTGTGAGGAGCACGGCCTGCGGGTAGATGTCATCGCCGCAAAGCCGTCGGTCGTTGATCTTGCTGACGCTTTGGCCAGCTTCGCCGCGCAGCGTCGGGACGCCTTCACTGAAGCCGGCGAGCCGGTTCTCAAGCCGTCGCAGCGTCGCCCCGGCACTCGGCGGAAAGTCTGAACTCTTCGCGGTACCGTGTTGGCAGAATAGTGTGGGCAAGTTGCAGGTTCCGGACGTCGAAACCTGCCGTTTGCCCACACTTTTGAGGGAGTGGAGTGATTAAGGACCGGCCACGAAGGCTCCGGAGCACCGCAGCGATACGAAGCATGGTGGCGGAGTCGAGCCTCGAGCCGCGGCAATTGATCTTGCCCATGTTCGTGGCAGAGGGTCTGCATGAGCCGCGTCCGATCAGCTCCATGCCCGGCGTCGTACAGCACACCCTTGACACGCTCCGCAAAGCGGCTGTGGAGGCAGCGGACGCAGACCTGGCCGGCGTCATGCTCTTCGGGATACCCGAGCACAAGGACGCGCAAGGCTCCGGCGCGCTAGATCCGGACGGCATCTTGACCTCCGCGATCCGAGCTGTGCGTCAGGAGGTCGGCGATGAGTGCTTGGTCATGTCCGATGTCTGCCTCGATGAGTTCACCGATCACGGACACTGTGGCGTGCTTACGGCGTCCGGCGCGGTCGACAATGACGCAACGATTGAAATCTACGCCCAAATGGCGGTGTTGCACGCAGAGGCTGGGGTCCACATGGTCGGCCCCAGCGGCATGATGGACGGCCAGGTCGGCGCCATCCGAGAGGCGCTAGATGCATCCAGAGCGTTTGATGTGGCGATCCTCGCCTATTCCGTCAAGTACGCGTCAGCTTTCTACGGTCCCTTCCGGGAAGCCGTGGCATCCTCGCTGCGCGGGAATCGGCGGACATATCAGCAGGATCCGGCCAACATTCGTGAGGCGCTCCGCGAGGTGGCACTCGACGTCGAACAGGGTGCGGACATCGTCATGGTCAAGCCGGCGATCGGCTACCTGGATGTGGTACGTGCCGTGCGGGAGGCTGTCGACTTGCCCGTGGCCGCGTACAACGTGTCCGGTGAGTACGCCATGATCGAAGCCGCCGCAGCCAACGGCTGGATCAAAAGGGATGCTGCGATCAACGAGACTCTTACCTCGATCCGACGCGCCGGTGCGGATGTGATCTTGAGCTACTGGGCGCTCGACCGGGCACGCTCACTGCACGACGAACGTCGATGACTATTCGACCAGCTGCGGCGACGGTACGCAGCGAGGCTGCTTTCGAGCGGGCCCAGACCGTGACGCCAGGCGGTGTGAACTCCCCGGTGCGGGCCTTCCGATCCGTCGGGGGTACGCCACGCTTCATTGCCAGCGCTAGCGGTCCCTACCTCTACGACATCGACGGCAATGAGCTCGTCGACCTGGTGTGTTCCTGGGGCCCTATGCTGCTCGGCCACGCCCATCCCGAGGTCACCGGCGCGGTAGCCGATGCGGCGCGGCGTGGAACCTCGTACGGCGCACCTACGCTCGCCGAAGTTGATCTTGCTGAGGAAATCATCGAGCGGATGCCGGTCGAACAAGTCCGATTGGTCAACTCGGGCACCGAAGCCACTATGTCGGTCCTGCGATTGGCCCGCGCGGTCACTGGCCGCAACAAGATCATCAAGTTTGCCGGCTGCTACCACGGGCATGTGGATGCGCTGCTCGCGGCGGCCGGCTCGGGGGTGGCGACCCTTTCGATACCGGGCACCCCGGGAGTAACGGAAGGGACCACGGTGGACACCGTGGTGCTCGACTACAACGACCGCGCCGCAGTCCGAGAGGCATTCGGCAGCGTCGGCAGCGAGATCGCAGCGGTGATCACCGAGGCTGCACCAGGCAACATGGGAGTCGTTCCTCCCGGGACCGAGGATGGCATCGGTTTCAACACATTCCTGGCCGACATCGCGCACCAGCATGGCGCCTTGTTCATCTCCGATGAGGTGATGACCGGCTTCCGGGTCAGCAGATCGGGACAATTTGGCCTCGACGGAGTGCGGCCTGACCTGATGACCTTCGGCAAGGTGATGGGTGGCGGATTTCCGGCGGCTGCATTCGGCGGGCCGGCCCAGCTTATGGAGAACCTGGCACCAGTGGGCAACGTCTATCAGGCCGGCACGCTATCGGGAAACCCGATTGCGACAGCCGCCGGCCTCACCACGCTACGACTCGCAACTCCGCAGATCTATCAGCAAATTGACAGCACCTCCTCGCGGCTGCGAGCCGAGGTGGCGGCTGCATTGGATGCGGCCGGAGTGCCTTATGTCATTCAGAATGCGGGGAACTTGTTCAGCGTTTTCTTCGTGAGCGAAGGCGTGACCGGAGTGCCGGATTATGCCGCCGCGAGGCAGCAGGCCTCCGGCGCGTACGCTGCGTTTTTCCACTCCATGCTCACCTCCGGCGTGTATTTGCCGCCGAGCGTGTACGAAGCTTGGTTTCTGTCGGCGGCGCATGATGATAGAGCGTTGAATCGGATCGTCGAAGCGCTACCAGCTGCGGCGGATGCCGCCGCGGGCGCCTCGGGATAGAAGCGAGGCCAGCATGGGTCAGAACCGCACGATTGTGCACCTCGTACGACACGGTGAGGTGGACAACCCAGCGGGGTTGCTTTACGGGCGCCTGCCCGACTACCACCTTTCTGAGCTGGGCCGGGAGATGGCTGAGCGAGTTGCCGAACATTTCCGCGACCGTGACGTCGTACACGTCAGAAGCTCGCCGCTGGAGCGGGCGCAGGAGACAGCTGCACCAATCGCCGAAGCGCTCGGTCTGCCGGTCGTCGTCGATGGCCGGCTGATCGAAGCGGCGAACTATTTCCAAGGGCTGCGGCTTTCGTTTGATGGCGCCCTGCGTCATCCGAAGAACTGGCTCTATTTTCGAAACCCGTTCCGGCCGAGCTGGGGCGAGGCCTATACCGACATCCTGGCCAGAATGCGCCCCGCATTGAAGGATGTGGCCGATGCCGCGTTGGGCCATGAGGCGGTAGTCGTCACCCATCAACTTCCGATCTGGGTCGCCCGTACCTACGCGGAGGGCCGCCGGATGGCGCACGACCCGCGGAAACGCCAGTGCACGCTGAGCAGTGTGACGTCGTTTACCTTCATCGACGCTCATGTGACCTCAGTCAGCTATTCCGAGCCGGCTGCTGATTTGTTGCGTCCGCACCAGACCAAGAAGTTCGTCGCGGGAGCCTAATGCTGCGGCGTACTGCAGTCCGCATAGCTGCGGGTCTAGCCGCGATGGTGATGCTTGCCGCCTGTGCTCGCACCGGGGCAGATGAGCAGAGCCGGAGCGCCGGGGAGGTCGGCTACCCCACTGTTGCCCGCAATCTGACCCGAGTTCCACCTGACCAACGCAAGGAGCTGCCGGCCGTGTCTGGTCCAGCTCTGGGGACTAGCAAGACGATCTCGACCCAGGAGTACCGCGGCAAGGTAGTGGTGATCAACGTCTGGGGGTCCTGGTGCCCGCCTTGCCGCAAGGAGGCGCCCGATCTTCAGACGGCGAGTGTGGAAACCAAGAACGTGGCACAGTTCGTTGGCATTACGAGCAAGGATTATGACCCGGCGCCGGCTGAGGCGTTCGTTCGGAGCTTCAAGATCACCTATCCAAGCATTTACGACCCGACCGGGAAGGTACTGCTGACCTTCGCCGGCGAGCTGCCGCCGAGCGCAATCCCGTCGACCATGATCATCGATCGAGACGGCCGACTGGCCGTCCGGGTACTGAGTGAGGTCTCCAAGATCACCCTGGTCGACATGATCAATGACGTGGCGGACGGTCGATAGATGACCCCGCTCGACCTCGCAACGTGGGCCGAGACCGCGGTTGGCGGCTCAATGGCGTTGGCGCTTCCGGTCGCCCTGATCGCTGGTCTGGTTTCGTTCTTCTCACCGTGCGTAGTGCCGCTGCTGCCCGGCTACCTCTCCTACGCGACGGGTCTGGGAGCCGCCGAGGTTGTCGAGGGATCCCCCCGCCGCGGTCGGATGCTCGCCGGTGCGTCGCTCTTCGTGCTGGGATTCGCGGTGGTCTTTGTCATCACCGGTGTCGTCGCCGGTTCGGCCGGCCGGATGCTTGCGGAATATCGCGAGGTGATCACTCGGGTACTCGGTGTGGTGATCATCCTGCTTGGCTTGATCTTCGCGGGTGTACTGCCGATCGGGCAACGTGACCTGCGGATACATCGGATACCCGCGGTAGGCGTTGCGGCCGCGCCGCTGTTGGGTGTGGTGTTCGCACTCGGCTGGACGCCTTGCCTGTCGCCGACTCTTGGTGTCGTCGTCAACCTCGGCTTCAACGAAGGTACTGCCGCACGGGGTGGACTCCTGGGCTTTGTGTATGCCCTAGGTCTTGGCATTCCCTTCGTGATTGCGGGACTTGCTTTTACCAGGATGGCCAGCGCGGTCGCGTTTCTCCGAGAACGCCAGCAGTTGATCATGCGAATCGGCGGAGCATTCATGATCATCGTTGGGGTGCTGCTGGTTACCGGTACCTGGAACACGCTGACCGCCGTGCTGCGGCAGTGGGCGGCGAGCTTCGAGACGGTGATTTAAGCGTGATGGTGATCTAGCGTGATGGGAATTTGACGTGACGGCGATCAAGACTCGCGAGTCGGCTGCGAAATCCAGCGGT
>DATCXA010000328.1:0-8061 GCA_036566085.1 Propionibacteriaceae bacterium | reverse complement strand
CGCCGAGAACCCGGCGGCTCCTGTGACGGTGTGGGTGCGCCTCACGGTGGAGGAGCCGCAGCTCGACCTCGAGGCCGTCGTCGCTCCGGTCGAGGCGGTCATGGTGCCGAAGGCGGAGGTGGAATCGGTCACGGCGGTCGGCGAGCTGCTCGGCGCTCGCGAAACTGCGCTCGGCCTGGCTGCCGGCTCGTTCGCGATTGTGCCGCTCATCGAGACCGCGCGCGGGCTGCTCGCGGCGCCCGAGCTCGCCGCATTGCCTCGAGTCTCAAGACTTGCGATCGGACGCGCCGATCTTGCCGGCGAGTTGGGACTCAGTGTCGACCCCGAGGGTCCCGAGTTTCGCAGTCTCATGCTTGGACTTGTGGTTGCGAGTTCGGCTGCGGGAATTGCGGCACCCCTGGCGCCGACGTCGACGGACTTCCGCGACCTCGAGGCTCTCCGTACCTCCACCGAGCAGCTGCTGAGGTTGGGGTTTCGCGGTCGCACGGCGGTGCATCCCGCGCAATTGGCGATCATCAACGAGGTGTTCACGCCGTCGGATGACGCTGTTGCGAGGGCGACGGAACTGGTCGACGCGTTCAAACGGGCCGAGCGCGACGGGTCAGGAGTCTTCGCCGACGACGAGGGTCGAATGATCGACGCCGCCGTGGTCAAGTCGGCTCGCGACATACTCTCTCGCGCGCGACGCGGCTAGCCAGAGCACGAGCAGCCGCCGAGGCCGGTGCTCACAGTGTTCCGTGCACGACTTCGCCGTCGATGATCACGGCTTCGATGTCGGCAACTGTTGCGCGCTGTATGAGGCTCGCGATCGGGTTGGTGGAGTACCCCAGGTTGTCGCTCCGCAGGTCGATGACCACGAGGCTGGCCGATTTTCCGGGCGCGATCGAGCCGAGAGTACTGTCGATTCCGATGGCTCGCGCTCCGCCGAGCGTTGCGGCGTGGAGCAGGGCGCGCTCGTCGACGACAGCCGGGCTTTGGGAGTTCGATCGAAGCAGAAGGGCAAGGAAGTTCACCTCGGCGAGGATGTCGGGACTGCCGAGCATGAGGTTGTCGGTGCCGAGTGCGATGGTGGCCCCGAGCATGCGGGCAGAGAAGTAAGGGGGTACCCCGGCGCCGAGACTCACGTTGGCGCGCGGACACATCACGATGGGGATGTTGTGCTCTGCAACGACGCGCAGCTCATCATCGGTCGCCGCGGTGAGGTGGACCAGGAAGTCGGGTTTGAGGTGCTCGGCGACTCTTGAAACGTCGGACGTGCCGGTGCGCCGCACCGAGACTTCTCGGTACGACGGCGTAGCGGCGGCGTGGGTGGCGAGCGGCTTACCGTGGCTGAAGGCGAGAGCGCGCAGTTCGGTCATCGCTTGATCGGTGAGGTCGCTCGCTCGAACCGGGGCGAACCCATCCGCAGCCTGCAGGGTCTCGATCACCTGGGCGACGACGCGGGGGTTCAGCCCTCCCTCGTTCGCTTCCAACTCCTCGACCCCTTGCGGAACCCCGGCGAAGCCACCGAAGCTGATCCCGCGGATGGGGAGACCGTCCAGGGCCTCCCGCAACTCCCGAACACCCTCGACACCTCCTGCGGTGAAGTCGGCGAACGCGACGACACCCGAGGCGATCATCTGCCGGGCAGCGGAACGGATGGCGGCGATGCGCCTTTCCCTTCCGACAGCGGCCATTGCGGTGAAGCGTAGACCGTTCGGCGGGAAGAATATGTTGGTGCCCGACGGCGAATTGAACGCGACCTCTTTGACAGCGGCGTCGGCGATGTGGGTGTGCGCGTTGATGAACCCAGGGAGGACGAGCCTGCCGTCGAGGTCGATGGCAGGAACTCCCTCGGGTGCTGCGCCCTTGCCCACGGCGATGATCTTTCCGTCGCGGACGTGAACGTCCGCGTCACGAATGGAGCGGAGGTCGTCGCCAAGGACGACCTCCGCTCCAACGAGGCAGTATTCGATCACACGCGGGGGCCACGCGGAACGTAGCGTCCCACGGGGTCACCTACGACGGCTCCGTTCTCGAGCACGTGGTTTCCGCGTACGAAGGTGTCGGTGACGACGGCGTCGAGCGTGAAGCCGTCGAACGGCGTGTACTCCTGTGTCGACTCCGAGTCCTCGGGGCGAATGACCTGGCTGCGGGTGGGGTCGACGAGCGCGATGTCGGCGTCGAAGCCGACGGCGATGTCTCCCTTGCTCGTGAAGCCGTAGCGCTGGGCGGGATTCCAGGATGCGAGCTGCGCGATGCGCTGCAGGCTCAGGCCGCGCTTGAGTCCCGCACCGACGAGTCCCGGCAGCAGGTACTCTGCACCGCCGAAGCCCGACTTGACGCCGAAGATGTCGTCCCGGTCGTTCGGGTCGAATTTCTGCTCATCCTTGCAGCACGCGTGGTCGCTCACGACCCAGTCGATGTTGCCCGCGAGGAGGTGCTCCCAGAGCGCCTCGACGTCTTCGGGGGAGCGCAGCGGCGGGTTGACCTTTCCGCCGAGGTTCGCCGCGGTGTTGTAGTCGGCAAGCAGATGCCCCAAGGTGACCTCGCGGCGGAAGTTGATGTGCGGGAACGCGCTCGCCATCGTCATCGCCGCTTCGAGCGCCTTCGCGCTCGTGAGGTGCAGGAGGTTGATGGTGGGCAGGTTCGTCTCGTGCGCGAGGTAGGAGGCGATCGAGATCGCAAGACCCTCAGAGTGGGGCGGACGCGCGGCGCTGTACGCCTCGAGACCGGTGAGCTTGCCCTCATTCTGGACCATCGCCGTGTAGGCGCGCATGATCTCCGCAGTCTCGCAGTGCAGGGAGAGCGAGATCTCGTCGGCGTACTCGGGCAGCTCCTCGCGCAGACGCTGCACGCCGCGCATGACGAACTCGAAGTGGGCGATGTCGTAGGACTCGCCATCGGGGATCATCAGGAACTCGCGCTGGCTCGACGAGGCGCCGTGCAGGCCGAAACCGCCGTAGAACATGAAGATCTTGAACGACGTGATGCCGAACTTCTTCGCGATGAGCGGAAGCTCGTCGATGTGCTCCTTCATCATCGGGGCGATGTGGAAGCCGTAGTCGATGTGGCTTCTGCCCTCCGCGGCAGCGAGCACCTTGGGCAGGAACGTCTCGTAGGGGCCGCCCTCGTTGAGGTAGTACTGGCCGGTGCGCATGTAGGTGATTCCGGTCGTCACGCCTCCTTGAGCGGAGGCGCGGGACTCAGTCGCCGCATCTTCGCTGAGCGGGTTGTAGATGCCCCAGTGCTGGTGGGCGTCAACCGCGCCGGGGAAGGCCAGCTTGCCGCCGCCGTCGACGACCTGGGCGGCCGACGCGGCGTCGATTCCGGAAGCGATCCTGGCGACCGTGCCGTCCTTGACGGCGATGTCGGCATCGAGCACGTCGACGCTGTTCGGGCTCACGACCCGGACGTTCTTGATCAGAAGGTCGAAATCAGACATGGCTTGGCTCCTCGAATTCTTGATGGGAAACATTCTGGGTGTTGCGAGATGGGGATTCGCCGATCAGGGCGCCGAGGTCGGTGAGATCCGCCATGCCGGCGACGGTGTCCTGGATGTGCTGCACGGCGGCAGCATCCAGAACGCGGGATGCATTGTCACGGAACTTCATGGCCAGTTCCTCGAAGCTCAGCGGGCGGTCCGGACCTCCTCGGTTGGTGAGGACCTTCGTGACCAGGTCGCGGCCGTCGACGGTGCGCACGCGCAGCACCGCGGGGAATTGGTGCGGGAAGATCGCATCGCACTCGGGGTCGGCCACGACCGTGATTCTGGACATGAGTGCCCGGAGTTCCGGGTCGTGCGCGCGCTCGTCGCTGAAGTCGTCGAGCCCGAGACCGAGCCCGCCGCCCCCGTGCAGCGCTGCCGCGACGGTGAACGGCGCACTGAACTGGGCCATGTAACCCGTATCGGGAGCACGCTTGACCTCGATGGGTTCTCCGATCGTACGCACGGTCGGGGCGGCAACACCGACTTCGATGGCCGCAATGTCTTCCGGCTTGAGGCCCTGTGCGCGCAATTCGAGAGCCGCGTCGATCGTGGCGTGCGTGAAGTGGTTTGCGGGGTACGGCTTGAAGAAGATGCCGGGAACGGACCACTCGGTGCCGAGCCCGTCGGTGATCTCAGCCGAGTTGAACGTGCCGTGCAGCCAAGCCTGGAAGAATCCGAATCGGCCCTCGAGCACGGTGGGCGGCCCGGTGATGCCGAGGGCAACGAGCTGCGCGGCGGTGACGCCGGAATGAGCCGCCCATCCGCAGTGGATCCGCTTGACGGTTCCGCCGGTGCGGTTGGACTCGATGATGCCGGAGGCCATCGATGCGGCCACCCCGAGCACGTCAACGAGCTGCTGCTCACTCAGCCCCAGGAGCATTCCGGCGGCGACAGCGGAGCCGAGGGCGCCGCAGATGGACGTCGCATGCTGGCCGTGTTCGAAGAATGTCGAGTTCCCGGTCTGCCGATCGAAGCCCGCCATCCCGACGCGGACGCAGACTTCGATGCCCACCGCGATTGCGGCGATTGTCGCGCGGCCATCGGCGCCGACCGACTGGGCCGCTGCGATCGCGGCAGGCACCACTGAGGCGCTGGGGTGCAGCACGGACGGCAGGTGGGTGTCGTCGTAGTCCAGCGAGTGGGCGAGGACACCGTTGACGAACGCGGCCTGCGCTGCGGGCACCCGCTCGCTCAGACCAATGGCGTTCGCGTGAGGCACTCCGCCCTGGGCGGCAACCCAGGCTGTCGCAGCGCGGCTGGTTTCGAGCTCGGTCGCCGCGTAACAGATGCCGAGGATGTCGAGGACTCGGCCCCGCACACTGTCGACGACATCCTGGGGAAGCGAGTCGTAGCTGGCGCTGGTGGCGAATCGTGCGAGCTGTTGGGCGAGTGTTGGCTCAAACATGTGACACCACCGCGAGTGGGCGGACGGGCGAGCCGGTGGCGCCCGTGAAATTGAGGGGGCTCATGATGAACGTGAATTCGTGTGCCCCCGCGTCGCTGAGGCCCTCGAGGTCGAGGGCCTCGATGATGTAGATGCCGTTCTCGACGAGCAGCACGCGGTGGGCAGGGAGGCTGGAGTGACCGGCCCCGGCGGGGAGCCACTCGAACGCGATGGTGTCGGCGCCGGCGGCGATGATGTTGCGCTCGGCGAGCCACTCGGCACCGGCCTCGCTGATTCCAGGAACTCCGGAGGCGCCGCCAACATAGGGTGCGCCCTCGGCGAATTTGCGGCCCCAGCCCGAACGGATGAGCACGACGTCGCCATTGCGGATCTCAGTGGTCTGCGCGGCGAGCGTTGTTTCGAGTTCCTCGACGGTGATCTTGTGGGCAGCCTCCAGCACCTCTTTACCATGCGCCCGAGGAACATCGAGCAGGATGCCGCGCCGAACCATGGGTTCGATCGTGTGCACTCCGAGGCGCTCGTATCCGCCCCCGCATCCGGCATCGACGGCGTCTTCGCCGCCGTACAGTTTGCCGTTGTGAGAGACGTGGGCGAGTGCGTCGATGTGGGTGCCGACGTGAGTACCGAGAAAGATGAGGTCGTTCGCTGCGCTTCCGCCGTCGTCACGAACGGAGTCACCGTGGCGGCGCGGGAGTGCGCGCCAATATGCGGGGTGGTTGGGCGATTGCGGCATCCCCTGGAAGTAGGGGCGGCCGAGGTCGTGAATGGTGACCCCGTCCTGCACCGCGCGCAGCAGGGCGTCGGTCATCGAATGACTCCTTGGTTCTTGAGTTCGGTGATGCGCTCGGGGGCGAGCCCGAGTTCGTCGCGGAGGATGGTATCGGTGTCAGCACCGGGGGCGCGCCCGGTGAAGCGGATCTGGCCGGGTGTCGCAGACATCCGCCACATGACGTTGTGCTGGAGGAGTGGGCCGAGTTCGTCGTCGGCTACCTCGACGAGCATTTCGGTTTCGCGAATGTGGGGGTCTTCGACGATGTCACGCGCGCTGAAAATGGGGGCGATGGCAGCGTCGACCCGTTCGAACTCCGAGAGCACATCGTCGCGGTCGCGCTCGGCGATCCAGGTCGAAACGTAGCCGTCGATGAGATAGGAATGCTCGGCGCGGCCGCGGCCGCTGGCGAACCATGGTTCGCTGAGAAGCTCGGGATGCCCGACGAGGGTCATGATGCGTTCGGCAATGCTTTGCGCACTGCTCGAGACGGCGACCCAGTGATCGTCGCGGGTGCGGTAGGTGTTGCGCGGCGCATTGTTGGTTGACCGGTTTCCGTGACGTTGTTCGACGATGCCGGTCTGCTGGTAGACGGTGGGACTGGGTCCGACGGCGGTCATGATGGGCTCGAGGATATTGAGGTCGATGACCTGGCCGGTGCCGCCCTGCACGTCTCTGTGGCGTAGCGCCATCATGACCGCTGACGAT
This sequence comes from Propionibacteriaceae bacterium, assembly GCA_036566085.1. Taxonomy (GTDB): domain Bacteria; phylum Actinomycetota; class Actinomycetes; order Propionibacteriales; family Propionibacteriaceae; genus Microlunatus. Next base: position 1,710 of record DATCXA010000328.1, on the reverse strand, counting down.
GCCGCGATACCGCAAATGCTGTCGGCGAGCCCGAATGCGGGAAGGGTTGGCGGCCCTTCGGGTTCGCCGGTCAGGTAGGCGAACCCGCTCATTGCTTCTGCGAGCGTGCCGAAGCCGGCGCGGGTGGAGTAGGGGCCGGTCTGCCCGAACCCGGTGAGTCGCACGATGACGAGGCCGGGGTTGGCGGCGTGGAGTTGTTCAGGCCCGATGCCCCAGCGCTCGAGGGTTCCGGGTCGAAAGTTCTCGACGATAACGTCGGCGGTCTTGACAAGCTCCAGCAGCAATTCAGCGCCTTCGGGTTTGCCGAGGTTCAAACCGATCGTGCGCTTGTTACGGCTCACTTCTTTCCACCAGAGCGGGATGCCATCCTTCTGACCGCCGTGCCCGCGCATGCTGTCGCCGTGAACAGGGTGCTCGATCTTGATGACATCGGCGCCGTAGTCGCCGAGGATCTGACAGCACAACGGTCCGGCAAGGATCGTCGACGCGTCGATGACCGTCAGGCCCTCCAGCGGCATCATCGCCAACGAAATCTCCTTAGTGTTCCGGTCAGAGAAACATAATCACAGCCCGACTCTAACCGACATGAAGACTCGAGAGCAATGTCTATGGGGAAAGAGTAGGTCATCAGCTAGGTTTCCGGGAAGAGTATTCTCAGTATTTGGAATTCAGTACCGAATTGCGTTCCGGTAAGCGAACCAACTTGGTCGTGACCGGCTGGGCCTCCGCTTCGCCAACGGCACGGGAATCCGGAGGATGTAATCGTCGACGGTGGGAGGGTCGTCACCGGGGTTCACGCGAACCTGGGCGTCGTCAAGACCCGCCAAACGCTCCAGGCGGACCAAGCGGTCAAGGGGCGGCCAGGGTATGGGCGGCTGAAGTCACCTTCGGGTCCTCAAGGCTCGGTTGGATTCGAGCAAGCTGAGGCGGCATTTACGTCGTTGAGCGCTCGCAAGGGGTCTGAGCCTCCAGGATGCCGCGCTAGGGTCGCAGAACTGCGGGGATAGCCGGCTTCACTCGATTGCGAGCTTTGATATGTCGTCGATTCTGACCGCTCGGTTTCTGAGTCTTTGTTCCGGCCAGCGAACCATCAAGAAGTGAAGAACGGCATTGAATTCATGGACTCATCAAGAAATGCCCTAGAGTCTTGACTTGTCAAACCCGCCAATGCCAGACTGCTCCTGTCCAAGTGTTTCCCGTAGCGAAACATATGGCGAGACGCATGACCACAATTGTGGCAGCGACTCGAGTTTGTCGGTGCGGAAGATGACAGATCTGCTGTCTGTGTAATTCAACGAAGAATGAAAGTAGGTTCAGATGAAGCATCCAAGGGCCATCGTCGCCGCTGGATTGGGACTCCTCCTAGCGCTCACCGGCTGCGCCCCAGGGTCGTCGACCGGAAACAACGGCTCCAACGACTCGGTGCTCGGTTGCGTCGACTCAGTTCCTGAGGGCGGGCAACTGAGCGCGGGTCAAGCACTGCGGAACTCGTTGCAGGGCGTGACGCTCACCTTTGTCGGAGGCGGTGGAACCTACCAGGAAGCACACTCGAACTTCTTCGTAAAGCCGTTCGCTTTGTGCACGGGCGCTCAGATGCTCGAAGAGTCGGTCGCAAGCGACGCCAAGATTCAGGCTCAGGTCGATGCCAAGCAGGTCTCGTGGGACATCGTTGCGGGAGGTCGCAACCTTGCAAACAAATGTGGCGAATAC
>DATCXA010000312.1:0-2802 GCA_036566085.1 Propionibacteriaceae bacterium | reverse complement strand
GAGCAATGCGAGCCATCATGCCGAGCTGAATTGGCACCAGCAATGCGGCGTCGGAGAAAGGGATCGGGCTGGCAGCAGCAGCTGCCGCGCTGGCTGCGGCGCCGGCTATGTACTTCTGCGCCTCCTGTGCTTTCCGGACTTGATCGATTTCTTGCGCCGCGATAAGAGCTCCATGAACACCTTCGGGCGCAACGCGAAAGGTGGCATCGAGGAGTTCCTTGAGCCCGTAAGCCGGCTGCCCCGCGAACTCATCTGCCTTCGCGTACGTCATGAACGGCCGCCCGGAAACGATCGGCAGCCGTTTTGCCATGATCTGCTCGGCGAGCAATACCGCGTCTGGATGGACATAGCCACCCCGCATAGGCACCTGGGTCAGCACCAGGATGACCGGCAGCCCCATTTCGTCGAGCCTGCGGACGAAGTCCGCCTCAGCCTCCTCGAAGCGCCGATCCATGCCACGGATGCAATACCAGGCAACGTGAATCTGCTCCGATAGTGGCAGTTGGCGCATCTGGCTCATCGCTTTGTCGAGCTCGGACAAGATTTGCTTATTGTCCTTGCCGACCTCAAGACCTTGGGTGTCGACAATGCCCAGGTGGCCGATCTTGTCTAAGTAAAGATGACTGCCGCGGGTCACCGGCTCTCCGATGCCGGTACGCGCGACCTCTTCCCCAAAGATGGCGTTGATTAGGGTCGATTTGCCGACGCCGGTCTTGCCGAAGATCGCCAGATTGAACCGTCCGATTGCTGCGTTCTGCTTCTCATACTCGGTCCGGAACGAATCTCGAAACCAGTCTGTGCTTCCCGCCATAGGCCCAAGGGTACGGGGGACCGAAGTCTTACGGACAGTTAAATGATCTGGCACACCGGCGAAAAGCAGAGCAAAATTTGGTCTGTGGGGGCAGATGTGGCGTGTGGGGGTGATCACCAGCACGCTGCGACCCTGCTTACTGAAGGCATTGCCAGCTCAGATCTTGGCTATTACACCCGGGCAATCACACTGTTCGGTGAGGCCATGAGTGCATTGCATTCTGCCGTCCCGAACAAGGGTACTGATCTCGCGTTCTCAGAATGTTCGACCGAACACGACCGACTGTCGGCACGAATTCTGTTGGGTCTGAGCTATCCGACTCACGAGATGGGCCAAATCCGGGAAAGTATTCGGCTCCTCGTGCAGGCAGAGCGGCTCGCCCATCGTCGCTCTCTCGGTCAGCTGACGGTCATCACGCGTGCCCAACATGGCCTTTTATTGCTTCGCGAAGGCCGAATCACAGATGCAATCCAGCAACTAGATGGAGCGGTTCAGCTGCTTGATGATGCCGAGCCAGCTGACCAATGCAAGATCTTGATCAATCGTGGCGAAGCGCATGATCAGCTGGGACATATTCGGTCCGCCATCGAAGACTTCAGCCGTGCCTTTGTCTTAAGTCGACGATACGGGCTTCCCGAACTCGAGTTCGCGGCGCGTCACAACCTCGGCTATATGCATTATCTAACCGGTAATTTGCCTCGATCACTTGAATTGATGCCGACGGTCGAGCAGGCGGCTTCTGATCACTACAAAGGTGTTGTCGGCATTGACCGATCGAGGGTGCTGCTGAGCGCTGGTCTGGTGGCAGATGCCGACCGGACGCTTCTGGAGGCTGCCGCAGCACTCGAGCGGACCGAGCTGGTCGCTTTGCTGGCGGAGGCAGAACTGACTCGGGCAGATGTCGCCTTGCTGGCTGGTAATTACAAGCTTGCTCAGAAAGTCAGCCGCACCGCAGTAGCCAGATTGCTGCGAGGCAACAATCGACGAGCGATCGCTCTTGGGGAACTGGTCATTCTTCGCGCGGATGCTGAGGCTGGTCTGCGTGGCGACAAGCTGGTGCGTACCGCCGACCGGCTCACCACCATACTCAGCCAGTTAGGCCTGCGCGACCAGGCGAAACTCGCGCGCCTGATTGCGATCGAGTACGCCGGACCCAGCCGGCGAGGCAAGCCGCGACCACTGCCAACTGTCTCCTCAGCACAGCCGCTGGACCTTCGGTTGTACGCCCGTCTAGTGAAAACCAAGTTGGCTTATGGCCGGGGCGACCGGGCTGCAGCGCAACGACAGGCGCGCGCCGGAATGGCCGAGTTGATGAAGCATCAGGCTCAGTTCGGCAGTCTGGACCTACAGACATCGAGCGCCGCACACGGCGTTACGCTCGCAGCGCTCGCGATCACTGAGGAGATCGCATCCGGTCGGCCAGCGGCTGTGCTCGCGTGGTTGGAAAGGGCGCGAGCGATCTCCAGCCGTGTGACTCCGGTACGACCTCCTGAAGACAAGGTCACGGCGGAGCTGCTGACTCAACTTCGCTGGGTGATGACCCAGCTTGATCATGAAAGCGGTGAAAGTGAGAGCCGGGAACAGTTGAGCAGGCGCCGCCAGGCCTTGCAGCGTCAGATTCGGGCTCGCTCCTGGAGTGTTCGCGGCTCCGACTCGGTCGATCGCACACCGAGGATTGGCGACATGCGGGAAGCGTTGGACGGCGCAGCGCTCCTGACCATGTTCGGTATCGACGATGACATCCATGGCATTGTGCTCACTCGCCGCGGCTGCTGGATGCAGCGGTTGACTACGATGGCCGAGGCAGAGCGATTGTGCCGACGGATTACGGCTGATCTTGATGTTTTAGCCCTCAATCACGTGCCGGAGCCGTTGCGGACCTCGGCACGTAACTCTTTGGCCAGAGACCTGCGAATACTCGATCAGCTCTTGCTCACTCCACTGAATCTGCCCGTTGCGCCCACTGTGGTTGTGCCGCCGGGCCGGCTCCC
>DATCXA010000308.1:0-2378 GCA_036566085.1 Propionibacteriaceae bacterium | reverse complement strand
ATATTGAGGACGTCGAAGGTCCGGACGAAAGCATCGGGCAGGTTGGCGCCTTCCGGCCGCACGACTTCGGAGAGAACGACCGCGAGCAACACGACGGCGACGAAGGCCGCGAACCACGGCCAGGCGCGCGCGGGTCGGTCGAAGGCGACCGCGCCGAGCGGCGCAAGAAGCGACCACAGGATGACAAAGCTCGAGTCCTCGAGGCCGCCGAGCATGATCATCCCGAGCGCGGGTGCGACCAGGATCAGAAGGAACTGCGCCGTCCGCAGGAACGCGAAATTTCGATTCCAAGCGAAGACGGCGAGGCTGACGATCGATCCGGCGACATAAGCCCACGGCGTGAGCGCGACCGCCTCCTCGCCCACGACCCAATACAGGCAGCCCCAGAGGAACGCAATGGGCAGGATGAAGAGCGCGATCCCGACGAGCAGCCGTTTGCGGAAGCGCAGCTCCGACGAATCGGCGGAATCCGCCCCGATCGACAGGACGTGGTCTCCCAGCGCCGCGATCATGATGGGCGAGCGTAGTCGACGGTGGCCCTTGGACCTTCGGTCGCGTTCGTACGTCCAACAGGAATCAGGTCGGCCGATGTTGCTTTGGGTAGTCTCCGGTCAGCGGCATCTTCGTCGTCGACGAAGACGCTTCGTCGCGTCAGGGCGGCAGCGTCGGTGCAAGTAGGTCGCGGTTCGCGGATTGCCCGGTTCGGCCCACCCCCGGTTGCGAGCATTTGAGCGGCTGATCCCACCTCGTGAAGGGCCCAAATCTGAAGTGGTTGGTCAGCTGGGCCCAGATTTCTGACTCGATGGCGTGGACGGCTCCATCCATCGCAATGTAATCGTCGTATTCGTCCAACCGTCACGGCGATGGTGGGTACGCATGCATATAAGCAGAGCAGCAAGATCTCAGCGCCTAATGCTACGGCCCACATGGCCTCGGCGTCGGTGATGAGCGCATCTATGTCGGCGTTAGTTGTTTTGCGGCAGGCCGCTGATCCAATGGCGGCCTCGGTCGGGCCCGACAGCGTCGAGTACATCGGTCAGCAGGTCCTCATCGATGGGTTTCTCGGCAGCGGCCAGTGCCGAGTCAAGGTGCCGCTGTTTAGTGGTCCCGATCAATGTGGTGGCGCAGCCGGAGCGCTGGATGGAGTATTGGTTGGCCAGAAAGCTCACCTCGGCGCCATGACGCTGGCAGGTCTCGACGGCGCGACGGGCAACTGTACAGATCTCCTCGCCGACCAGCTGGGCTATGTGCGGAGGCGGTCCGGCTTGAGTGAGTAGTCCTAGGGCGACCGCTGCGGCGTTGATCACACCGACCCCCCGCTCCTGGGCCAGCGGGAGGACATCCTCTGTTAAGCAGCCGTCCAGCAGCGTGCAATGTGCATAACTGAGGGTGACATCCAGATCGAACTCACTGATCACCCTCCGAATCATTGAAGTCGGATATCCGGTCATGCCAATGAGGCGACACATCCCCGCCTCCCGCAGTCGGACCAACTCCTCGTACGCTTCTTCGAGTGGGCCTTCCAGGTCGGCGAACTCGACGTTGTGCAGTTGCAGGATGTCGACGTAGTCGGTGTCCAACCGGCGAAGGCTGTCCTCGAAGCCGCGCCGGATTCGGTCTGCGGAGAAGTCCTGCTCATCAGGTCCGTACTTGCCGGCCTTGCTGCCGACGATGATCTCCTGACGCCGGCCCCGCAGCACCTTGCCAAGCCGTTCCTCGGCCAGCCCCTCGCCGTAGGAGGGGCTGCTATCGAAGAAATTGATACCGGCGTCCAGCGCTCGATACGCCGACTGCAACGCAACATCATCGCTGCTGGTGCCATACATGTCACCCAGCGGCGCAGTCCCATAGCTGACAACAGACACCATCAGACCGGTGCGGCCTAGCCTCCGATATTCCATCGTGACTTCTCCCTCGCACGTACCAGTGCCCTACCAAAGTCCCCGGCTCAAGCAGTGCAACACGCAAGGGCTGCCATGCCCTCCAACATACGTAGCATCCGACGCGGTGGTGAAGGAGATACTTGGTATCGCTGTTCATGCGCTAGCTGCTGCCGAAGCCGTCGAAATGTGAGGCAGCTTGAAAAACACTCCATACCCTGATCGTCAATGCGGAAGATCGTCGGCCACCCGTGCCGCAAGCATCGACCGGCAACCGGACACTCGTCCAGCGGACAGGCCCAAATCCGGGAATGTTGAGGCTATTCGTGAGGCCCGGGCGTATGCGGCCTCGCCGAGGTCTCCAGACTGGCTCGCCTCGGCGAGGATGCGGAAGAACCCCTCGAATCCGCCCGGGAACGTCATGAAGATCAGCCGACCAGCCTGCGGTACAACTCGGCGGCGGGCATGCGGTATGCCGCGAGGCAGAAAGACCAGGCC
>DATCXA010000307.1:0-11489 GCA_036566085.1 Propionibacteriaceae bacterium | reverse complement strand
GCCGATCGAGCCTTGAGGGCGGCGTGGTTACCGCCGACTCGGCACTGCATCAAATGCCGGAGATCAGGGAATCCTTGGGTGCACTTTATGATCGCTTCGCCCTGTTCCCCGGATCGGTCAAAGGGCGTACCGTGATCAGGTTTGCCGATGGGCGATCAGACTCGCCGGGTGAATCAGTCACTCGTGTACAGTATTTCCGCTACGGCATTCCAATTCCCGATCTCCAATATGACGTTTTCGATGATCGAGGTGTTCTGATCGGGACCTCGGACTACTACTGGGACGACTTCCGTCATCTGGGTGAGTTTGACGGCAAGATGAAGTATCAGAAGCTTCTCCGCCCTGGCGAGAGTCCGTCAGACTGCGTCTTTCGTGAGAAGCGCCGCGAGGATGCCATGCGAGCCGACCGCCGAGGGATGTCGCGCTTCGTTTGGGTTGACGTCATGCCGCGGAACGCCCGGCGCACGATGACCGGTCTCCGGGCAGCACTTGATCAATCGCGACGGCTGTATGTACGCGGGCGAACCATAATTGCAAGTTGACCCGCGACCTCGTCACCACCCGAAGTCCAGAAACGTCCGTCGTCGACCAGTCACGACAAGCTGCACCCAGTTTCTGCACGCTGTGCATGGCATGCACGCCATGTACAGCGTCAACATCCCACGTAGCGTGGGATGTTGACATTGAAGGAGGAGGGGACGTCGGAGGTTGACCAAGCGTCACAGCGTCACACGTGTCAAGCGGTACGCGTAACCACCGTCGTGCAGAGATCGTCGAGTGCGTCTCTAGCGGGGCCGATGGGGAGAGGATCCAGCAGCGCGCGGGCCGCATCAGCGCGACGGCGCACTTCTTCCCGCGCCTGGTCAATGCAGGGGTGCCGACGGAGCAGGTCCAGAACTTCATGCAGCGCATCATCGTCGTGGAGATCGGAGTCGAGCAGCTGAAGTAGCCGGACGTCAGCCGGGTCGTCCGACCTGCGAGCCAACAGTGTCGGCAACGTCGGGATGCCCTCCCGAAGATCAGTCCCGGGCGTCTTCCCGGTCTGGTCGCTCGTGATGTCGATGATGTCATCGCTGAGCTGAAAAACGATCCCAATCTGCTCGCCGAATTCGGCCATCACGCGCTGCAGCTGCGGCGCGGCATTTGAGATCTTGGAACCAAACAACGCTGACGTCGCGATCAAGGATCCGGTCTTGTCGGCTACCACCTGCAAATAGTGATCAAGCGGATCGGTCTCGCTCGGCCCAACCGTCTCGGCGATCTGGCCTTGCACCAGCCGAGAGAATGTACGTGCCTGGAGCCGCACGAACTCTGGACCAAGATCACACACAATGTCCGAAGCGCGTGCGAACAGCAGATCGCCGACCAAGATCGCAACGGTGTTACCCCAGCGGGAGTTGGCGCTCAGCGAGCCGCGACGTATTCCGGCCTCGTCCATGACGTCGTCGTGGTACAGGCTCGCCACGTGAGTGAGCTCGACGACCACCGCTGCCTTGACCACATCCTCGGTAGCCTCGCGTGGCCCGAGATAAGAGCCAAGGACCACGAGCAAGGGCCGGAAGCGCTTGCCACCAGCGGCGATGATGTGCTGCGCAGCTTCGGTCACCATCTCAGAGTCCGCCTCGGCGGCCCTGAGCAAAGCGGCGTCGATCAGCTTAAGCTGGGAGCGGACCGAGGCCTCGAAAATCTCGTCCTGTGTCTGTTCAGCCAGCACCATTCCTCCGTTTGCTCGCAGAGTCATCTGCGGCTTTGCCGTCAGCGAATGAACTCCCCTGCTTGCTGGGCGAGCGCCAACAGCGGTCCCGGAAATATCCCGAAGGCTACCGTCACGACAACGCCGACCCCAACGGCCGCCAGCGTGGTCCAGCTGGGGCGTACCACGCTGGTGGTCAGCTTCCGTGGTTCGGCGAAGAACATCAGCACGATCACGCGTATGTAGAAAAAGGCCGCCACCACACTGATCACGACGGCAACGACGACCAGCCACTGGATGCCGCCACTCCAGGCAGCTGCAAATAACGCCCACTTGCCGATGAACCCACTCGTCAGCGGAATCCCGGCGAAGCTCAGCATGAAGATCGAGAAGATCGTCGCGGCGAGCGGCGAGATCCGGCCGAGCCCCACCCAGCTGTTGAGCAGCGTGGCCTCACCCGTCGCATCTCGCACCATCGTCACCAGCGCAAACGCACCGATGGTCGCCGCCCCGTACGCGACCAGATAGAACATCACCGACGAGATGCTCGTCAATGAGCCGGACTGACTGCCGGTCACCGCCTGCCATGCTCCTACGAACGCGACCATCATGAATCCCGCATGCGCGATCGAGGAGTACGCCAGCATCCGCTTCACATCGGTCTGAGTGATAGCCAACACCGAGCCGACCGCCATAGTCATGACGGCGATGATCGCCATGACTGGCTGCCAGTCCCAGCGGTCGGCACCCAGTGCGACGTAGAACACTCGCATCAATGCGCCCACCGCGGCGATCTTGGTACAGGCCGCCATGAACCCGGTCACCGGGGTCGGCGCTCCGGCATACACGTCCGGCGTCCAGGAGTGAAACGGCACAGCGCTGAATTTGAAAAGCAGTCCGACACCGAGCAGTGCCATGCCGGCTAATAGCAGCCCCAGACCCTGTTGGCTATCGCGTATCGCATCGTCGATCGCTGACAAGGTGAAGGATCCCGAATAGCCATACAGCAGGGCGGCGCCGTAAATGAAGAAAGCCGAGGAGAGCGCTCCGAGCAAGAAATACTTGAGCGCGGCCTCCTGCGATAGCAGCCGACGTCGCCGGGCGAGCCCACACAGTAGGTAGAGGGGCAGCGACAAGATCTCGAGTGCGACGAACATGGTGATCAAATCGTTGGACGCCGGGAAGAGCATCATTCCCAACACCGCGAACAGCGCAAGCGGGAATACCTCGGTGTGCTCGACACGGCTCCTGATCGCCTCCCGCTCGGCGACCGTGCCCGGCACCGCCGCGGCCTGCGGCGCGAAAACGCTGGCATTCTCGATCTTGGTTTCCGCGAACATCAACAGCGCTGCAGCGCTGAAAATGATCAAGATCGTCCACATGAAGTAGGTTGGTCCGTCCAGCGCCAATGAGTTGACAGCTACCACCGCTTCGTCCCCGGACGCCCAATTCAGCAGCGTTGTCACCAATGCTGCAGCCAGAGTCACAAAGGTGATCACGAGCTGCAAGGCACGGCGGATTTCGCGCGGCGCGAGTGCTTCTGCCAATACGCCAAGGCAAGCCCCGGCAAAGACCAGCAGGACCGGTGCGAGTAGGCCGTACTCAATGTTCGGAGCGCTGATCTCCATGGTCGGCAGCGTTAAGGTGATCATCAGCGGCCTCCCTCCGCGGTCACCCTCGGCTGCGGATCAGTGACACCAACATGCTGCATGGTGGCCTGGGTCGTCGGCTCGATGATCGACAGCAGGGGCTTAGGAAAGAGGCCGAGTGCGACGATCAGCAGCACCAAGGGAGCCATAGCAAGGCGTTCCCGTCCATTGATCTCAGTGACCTTCTCGAGGACTTGAGGGTCAGCCGGCCCTGTCATGGTCCGCTGATACATGATCAAGATGTAGAGGGCGGCCAGTACGATGGCCAGCGTCGAAATCACCGCGTACGTCGGATGCCGGCCGAAGGTCCCTGCCAGCACCATGAACTCCGACACAAAGCTGGCCAGGCCGGGCAGCGACAACGTATTGAGCCCAGCAAAGAGCAGCAGGCCAGCGAGCACCGGTGCCGCCCGATCCACGCCGCCGTAGGCGTTCATGTCGCGGGAACCGCGACGCTTGATCAGATACCCGGCCATGACAAACAAGGCGGCAGTGGCCATGCCGTGGTTCAGCATGTACAGCGTGGAGCCGGTCAGGCTTTGGCTGGTGAAGGCGAAGATGCCCAGCACGATGAAACCGAAGTGACTGATCGAGGTGTACGCGATGAACCGCATGATGTCTCGACTGCCGATCGCCAAGATGGCGCCATACAAGATCGAAATGGTTGCCAGGACCAGTACCACTGGCGTCGCCCATTGGCTTGCCTCCGGAAACAGGCCGAGACAGAACCTGATCATGCCGAAGGTGCCTATCTTGTCCATGACGCCGACCATCATGGTCGCGCCGCCCGCAGTGGACTCCTCGGCCGCATCCGGCAGCCAGGTATGCAACGGCACCAGCGGCGCCTTGATCGCAAAGGCGAACATGAAGCCCACGAACAACCAGCGGCCGGTGGCAGTAGCGATGTCCAGCTGGGACAACGTGCCCAGCAGGTAGCTCGGCTGTCCCGCTCTCGATGACTGGACATACAGCCCGATGACCGACGCGAGCATCACAAACCCGCCGAGCAGGCCGAAGATCAAGAACTTTGCTGCTGCGTACGTCCGGCGCGGTCCTGGCCCGAAGCCGCCGATGAGGAAGTACATCGGGACCAAGATGACTTCGAAGAATACGTAGAACAAGAAGACATCGGTTGCCAGAAACAGATACAGCGCACAACTTTGAACTGCTAGGACGAGGGCGAAGAACACTCGCGCGTCATACTTCGGCGCTATCGTTGCTGCTCCTGCCGGAGCAGTGTCAGCGTCAGAGTCCGCAGTGGGATCGAAGTCGCGCCAGGAGGCAATGATCACCACCGGAGTGATGATCACCACTAGCAGTACCAGCGTAAGTCCGAGGCCATCCAGACCCAGCGCATAGTACGCCCCGAGCGGCTTTATCCACGGCACCTGCTCGACCAACTGCATACCGCGGCCGATCTTGAACTGCGCCGCCACGATAAGGGCAAATGCGAGTGTGATCAGGGATATGACCAGCGCCACCTGCTTGGCGGCCCTGACACCAGTGAAGATCAGGACGACGGCACCCACCGCCGGAAGCAACGCCAAGACGGTGAGCCAAGGAATAGTCATGTCTGTCCTCCCCTAGCCCAGCCGACCCAACAAGATCACCACACCGACGATCGCAGCGCCCACCGTCATGGTCAGCGCATAGGAGCGCACAAAACCGTTCTGCACCCGTCGCAGCCGCGCGGACATTCCGCCAATCGCTGCAGCCGTGCCGTTCACGGCGCCATCGATACCGGAGCTCTCCAATCGGACGAGCCCAGCAGTGAGCTGCTGGCCGGGCCGCATGAACACCGCCTCATTGAACGCATCGCCGTAGAGGTCATTGCGTCCGGCCACTGTCAAGAAGGATGGATTCGCGGGCTGGGTCACCGGAATCTCACGACGAGGACCGAAGATCCACACGCTGATCCCGACGCCGATTGCGACGACAACTAGCGTGACTAGCGCGGTGGCCGAGAAGTAAAACAGGCTGTGCTGCTCCTCAGGAACTCCTCCGCCGACAGCGGGATCCAGCCAGCCAACAATCCAGTTGTTGAGCGCCAATCCACCGATCACCGAGGCGATGCCCAAGAAGATCAACGGCACAGTCATCACCAGCGGGGACTCGTGTGGATGTACGCCGGACTGCCAGCGCTTGTCACCGAAGAAGGTCATCAACATCAGCCGAGTCATATAGAACCCGGTGACGCCCGCTCCAAGCAGGGCTAGCCCGCCGATGACGTAACTCTGCTGGAAGGCCACCTCGATGATGTGGTCCTTGGAGTAGAAGCCGGAGAAGAACGGAAAACCAATGATCGCTAGGTAGCCAGCGGCAAAGGTGACAAAGGTGATCGGCATCAGCCGCCTGAGCGCGCCGTAATGCCGCATATCGACGTTGTCATTCGTGGCATGCATCACAGAGCCGGCGCCCAGGAACAAATCGGCCTTGAAGAAACCGTGGGTGAGCAGATGGAAGATCGCGTACGCGTACCCGGGCGGCCCGATGCCGGCGGCCAGCATCATGTAGCCAATTTGGGACATCGTGGAACCGGCCAGCACCCGCTTGATGTCGTCCTTGGCGCAGCCAATCCAGGCGCCAAACAGCAGCGTCACTGTGCCTACCACCACAACGGCGGTGCTGGCTGCCTCAGTCTGGGCGTAGATCGCGTTGCTGCGAGTGACCAGGTAAACCCCAGCGGTCACCATGGTGGCCGCGTGGATCAGTGCCGACACCGGCGTCGGACCCTCCATAGCGTCCAAGAGCCAGGACTGCAAGGGCACTTGCGCAGACTTGCCGCAGGCAGCGAGGAGCAGCAACAGGCCCAAGATCATCGCAGTCACGCCACTCACGTTGGGCATCCCCGCATTGACATCCACAAAGGACGACGAGCCAAAGAGTGCGAGCATGAGCATCACGGCGATGGACATGCCCATGTCGCCGACCCGGTTGACCACAAAGGCCTTCTTGGCAGCGGTTGCGGCGACCGGCTTGTACTGCCAAAAGCCGATCAACAGGTACGACGCAAGACCCACGCCTTCCCAGCCAACGAAGAGCACCAGGTAGTTGTCAGCGAGGACCAGGAGGAGCATCGCGGCGACGAACAGATTGAGAAAAGCGAAGAAGCGGCGGCGCTTTTCGTCGTGGGCCATGTACCCGATGGAATAGACGTGGATCAGGCCGCCGACGCCGGTGATCAATAGCACGAAGACGATCGAGAGCTGGTCGATCAGCAACCCGACGTCGATGTGCCATCGTCCGCTGGTGATCCAGTTATAGAGCGGCACCGATACGGCACGAGCCGGCGCGGGACGGCCGAGCAAGTCAACGAAGTAGTAGAGACCGATCGCGAAGGAGACCAGCGGGGCAGCTGCGCCAAGAAAATGTCCCCAGCGGTCGGCGCGGCGACCCACCAGCAGCAAGATCGCAGCGCTTACAGCTGGGATAGCGATGAGCAGCCACGCCGACGTAAACAAGCCGGTTGCTGGCACAGGCGTGACGGTCTCGAGTGGGAACATTGCAGTCCTTTAGAACTTCAGCAGATTCGCGTCGTCGACTGAAGCCGAGCGGCGGGTACGGAAGATGGCCACGATGATGGCCAGACCGACAACGACCTCGGCCGCAGCCACCACCATGACGAAAAAGGCAGCCACCTGCCCGTCCAGCTCGCCGTGCATGCGAGAGAAAGTCACTAGGGCGAGATTGGTGGCGTTCAACATCAGCTCGACGCACATGAACGCGACGATCGAGTTCCGCCTGATCATGAAACCTACGGTGCCGATAGTGAACAAGATCGCCGAGAGCACGACGTAGCTCGTGGGGTTCACAGCTGTTCTTCCTCGGTGGTGGACGGCGCTTCCTCGTCGGCTATGGCGTCGACTGTTTCGTCGACCGGCTTCACCAGGTCCCGGCTATCCAAGACCGTGCCGCGAGCCTTCAACGTTGCCGAGACCGAAAGCTCTGAGACGCTGCGATCGGGCAACATCGCCGGCGTATCCACGGCATTGTGCCGCGCAAAAACACCCGGAGTGGGCAACGGACCAGGATGCTGGCCGGTCTCGGCGTAACGCTGCATGCGGCTCTCCACAAGGTCTGCCTGGGTACGACGCTTGCTGAGCCGTTCGCGGTGCGCTAGCACCATGGCACCGACCGCGGCGGTGATCAGCAGCGCAGAGGTCGCCTCGAAGGCGAAGACGTAGCGATCAAATATCAGCGCGGCAATGCCTTGGACGTTGCCGCCATTCTCCTCATTGCTGGCGCGCAACCCGATCGTCGGGCCAACTATTGCGTTGCCGACGGCGAAAACCAGGAGTGCCCCGAAACCCAGCCCAGCCAGAACAGCCAAGGTGCGCTGTGCCTTGATCGTCTCCACCAAAGATTCCTGCACGTCGACGCCTACCAGCATCAGGACGAACAAGAACAGCATCAAGATTGCGCCGGTATAGACGATGATCTGGACCACGAAGAGGAAGGGAGCTTCTTGGGCCGCGTACTGCACGGCCAGGGAGATCATCACCGCCGCCAGGCACATGGCGGAGTGCACCGGCTTGCGCGCCAAGATCATGCCCAGCGCACCCAAGATCATCACTGGGGCCAGCAGCCAGAAGGCCACTGCCGCGCCGGTGACCAGCGGTATCAACAAGGCGGTGAGCACAATCATCACCGGCCCTTCGCCGCATGCTTGCGCTGGTATCGCCAGCCTTGGTTGATCGGCCGCGGCTCCGCCTCACTGATGTCGCCGGCGCGTTCGTCTGGCTGACCTGTCGGAGGCAGACCAAGAAAATATGCCTGCTCATCGTCACCCAGCCGACGCTCGTGCGGCGGCTGCTCCATACCGGGCAGCAGCGGAGCAAGCAGATCCGACTTCTCATAGATCAACTTCTCGCGCGTGTCGTCGGCCAGCTCGAACTCGTTCGTCATCGTTAGCGCCCGCGTCGGACAAGCCTCGATGCACAGGCCGCACAAAATGCAGCGCAGGTAATTGATCTGGTAGACGCGACCGTAACGTTCGCCGGGAGAGTAGCGCCCCTCCTCGGTGTTCTGCGCGCCCTCGACATAGATCGCATCCGCCGGGCAAGCCCAGGCGCACAGCTCGCACCCGACACACTTCTCCAACCCGTCCGGCCAGCGGTTGAGCTGATGCCGGCCGTGAAAGCGCGGTGCCGTTGCCCGGGGCCCATTGGGATAGTCGATCGTGAACGTCTTGCGGAACATTGTCCGGAAAGTCACGCCGAAGCCAGCGACAGGATCAAAGAACCCCATCAGGCCTCACTTCCTTCCTTGGTCCGCTCTTCATCAGGTGATCGATCCGGCGCTAGATCTTCCTCACCGCTGAGGACTTGCGCAAACTCAGGCAGCACCTGATCACCCATCGGCGGCACAGGATAACCACCGGCAAAGGCATCGAAATCGCTCATCGCTTCACCGGCACGCGTTTCAGCCTCCTGTGCCGGCTCTTCCTTGCCACCACCGAAGAAGGCCAGCCCGACCAGCACCGCAAAGACCACTGCCGCGCCCAGCCAGAATCCCCGGCCTGCGAACCAACCCTCCCGCTGGCCGAGTCTCACGATCGCAATCATGAGCGTCCAGACCAGTGAGATCGGAATCAACCAGCGCCAGCCGAACCGCATGAACTGGTCGTATCGCAGGCGGGGCAGCGTGCCGCGCAGCCAGACGAAGATGAAGAGCAGGACCAGTACCTTCACCACGAACCACAACAATCCCCAATAGCCGGAATCGGCGCCCGGCAACAAGTTGAAGGGCAGCGGCGCATGGAAGCCACCCAGGAAAAGAGTCGTTGCCAAGGCCGAGACCGTGATCATGTTCATGTACTCCGCCATAAAGAACATGGCGAAGCGCATCGAGGAGTACTCGGTGTGGAAACCTCCGACCAGCTCCCCCTCAGCCTCCGGTAGGTCGAACGGTGCGCGGTTCGTCTCGCCCACCATGGAGATCAAATAGATGATGAAGGACGGGAGCAGCTGGACCGCGAACCACAGTGGTACGCCGAAAACAGTGGCCGGCTCGGCCTGCTTGGCAACGATCTCCGATGTCGACAAGGAACCGGCGTACAAGAACACAGCCACCAACGCAAGGCCCATGGCAACCTCGTAGCTGATCACTTGCGCGCTCGAACGCAAGGCTCCCAGCAGGGAGTACGTCGAGCCTGACGACCAGCCCGCTAGCACGATCCCGTACACACCTATCGAGGCGACTGCCACGATGAACAACACCGACACCGGCAGATCGGTCACCTGCAAGGGCGTGGTGATATCGGTGAACGGTACTCGTACCATCCCGGCCATCGGGATGACGGCGAAGGCCGTAATCGCCGGAATGGCGACCACGAACGGGGCGAGCATGAAGATGATCTTGTCGGCCGCAGTCGGGGTGAAGTCCTCTTTGAACATCAACTTCATGCCATCGGCCAATGACTGCAGTAAACCGAAGGGGCCGTTCATGTTAGGGCCGATGCGCTGCTGCATGAATGCGACGACGCGGCGCTCGTACCAGATGGTGAACAGCGTGAGCACCAGAAGGACCACGAACGCGAACAGTGCCTTGAGCGCCACCACCCACCAGGGGTCGTGAAAGAAGACCTCGAGGTCCATCGGCATCAGCAGGCTCATTGGCTTGCCCCCGCGTCTTCGTCCACTGCGTTCTCGTCGGCGACGACAATCTCTGTTGCGGGGCCGATTGTCACAAGATCACCAGCCGTGGCGGCAAGGTGCTGCGGAATCCCCTGACCTGGGGGCCGGCTGGGCAGCCAGACGACCCCGTCGACCATCTCGGGATCAAGCACGGTCGGCAGCGTAATTGAGCCGCGGTCATTACTGATCATTGCCATGCTCGTGATTCCGGCGGCTTCGGCAGTGGCTGGATTAAGCCTGGCCTCAGCTGCACGTGCAGTGGCCTGCAGGTATGGCTCACCGTCCAGTGCCCGGCTCTCATCGAGCGCCATCCGCCAGGTCGCCAGCACGGCTGTGCTCGCAACCTGCTCAGCCGTTTCGCCCGCCTCGTAATCGGGAGCGTCGCTGCGTGCACCTTCCCAGACGCCGAGCTCGTCGAGTTCAGCTCCAGCCTCGGCAGGCGTACGAAGCCCCAGGTCTGTCCCCAGAGCATCGGCCAGCGCGGCCAGCACGCGAAGGTCAGACATGCCATTGGGCGGCTCGATCACCACCCCGAAAGGCCGGCGCCGGCCCTCCCAGTTCACGAAGGTGCCTGCTCGCTGGTGCATCAGCGACACCGGGAAAACCACATCGGCACGCTCAGTGACCAGCGATGCCCGGGTCTCCAAACTGATCAGGAAGTCGACCGCCTCCAACCCTTCCAATGCGGCCTGCGGATCGGCGAAGTCGTTCGGGTCTACGCCTGCCACGACGAGCGCCTTCAGTTCGGCGTCGGCAGCGGCGATCAAGATTTCGTCTGCTTCACGGCCTTCCAGCGATGGCAGTGATTCAATTCCCCAGGTCGCTTGGGTGTCGACGCGAGCCGCGGCGTCGGCGACCGGCCTGCCCCCGGGCAGCAGGTTGGGCAAGCAGCCGGCTTCCACCGCCCCGCGATCGCCAGCGCGGCGTGGCACCCAGGCCAGCCTGGCACCGGTACGTTCGGCAAGCCGATGACATGCGCTGAAGGTCCCGGAGAGACCAGCGGCTCTTTCGCCGACCAAGATCACTGAATTCTCGTCCAGAGAGATGCTAGCCAGCCGATCATCCGCCTCGCCGGTCTCCTGGTGAAGCTGATCAAGCAGGTTGGCTTCGCCACCGGGAACGCAGCCGATGAGCTGGGCGTCCATCTTCTGCGTCCCGTTGCTCGGATACGGCGCCAGCGTCCACGTAGTGAGGTGCTTCTTACGGAAAGCCTTGCGGAGCCGGAGGAAGATCATCCCGGCCTCCTCTTCCGGCTCCAGGCACACCAGCAGTACCGAACTGGCATTCTCAAGATCAGCAAAGCTGACTCCGGGTCCAGTGCCGGCTACGGCATGAGCCAGGAAGTCCGCTTCCTCACTGGAGTGCTGCCGCGCCCGGAAGTCGATGTTGTTGGTGCCGAGCACAGCTCGAGCGAATTTCGAATAGCCGTAGGCGTCCTCCAGGGTGAGCCGTCCACCGGTCAGCACGCCGACCGAGTTTCCCGCTGCCTTGAGACCCTGCACGGCTACATCG
>DATCXA010000306.1:0-2868 GCA_036566085.1 Propionibacteriaceae bacterium | reverse complement strand
CCAGCGGGTTCGTGTGGACACGGTCACGAGCCCGCGAGGTCGCGGCTCAGTCCCAATGGCGCCGAACTACATCATGACGCCCGCGATAGGGAGTTTGGCGAGCACCACTCACGGCGCAGCCGACAAGCCAATGTGCTCTAGTGCCAGCCCTGAAGATGAGCATGGACGCTCAGGCCGACGATGAGCAGAGCTCAGGGCACGACCATAAAAGGTCTCATCCCAGGTGGCGCTTCTCGCTCATCGCTCGAAACTCTTGAACCCTGGTGGCGAAACAATCTCATGATATCGACGTAGCACGGCGGCGAAGGCAGGCGACTGGCTGTAGTATGCCAGGTAGTTGAAGTCGCGGCGCCTGACCACCAAGAGCTGCGGCGGCTTCCGGACGAAGGAATTCACCACCTTATCGAAGGCGAACGCCTCGGCCACTCCCATCGTCGCCCGGCTTCTGAACGAGCCGCTCCCCACCACTCTCGGCACCCAAGCCATCGGGAACCCCATTGTCCAGTCTGCGCCAGTCTCGGTGACAAGCGGGAAGCCGTCGCGCATGGAAAACGACAGAATCAGGATGGACGTGCCGGGGCCGCGCGCCTGCAGCAACGGCCGGAGGGCCATTCCGCGCTGGACGCTGCGAGTTGCGCCCACCAGGTGCGGGCCGCGCATCGTGAACGCGGTGAGGGCAGCCACCGCCAGGACCTGGGCCGGTTTGCTGCATAGGGCTGCAGCCACCAACGCCATGCTGCCACATGCGGCTACGGGATAGAGCTGATAAGGGAAACCCTTGCCCTGGAGGAGGGCCGCCACGAGAAAGCCAACCCCAGTCGCACACCACGCTAGCGTAGTTCTTCGACCACCCGCGCGCCAGCACGATCGCCAAGCTTCCAAGTAGGAGGCAGGCAACTTGCCGTGACAGCAGCATTTCTTCGGTGGTCATCGGATACAAGTTGCGATAGACCGGGCCCAGGATGCCGACTAGGCCGAGATAGTAGGGCGTGACGAGGAGAATAGCGAGACCGTACGCAACGCCCATCGCGGCAAGCGCCACGTCCTCTCCCTCCATCCGTCGCGTGGTGATCAGACGAAGAAACACCCAGGGGATCACGAAGTGCGGCTTCAGGAGGGCACCCAAGGCCCCGGCGATGGCGATCGCGACGACTACGCCGGGTCGAACGTCGTCAGTTGCCATCTGGCGTCGAATGCCCAGCGCGACAACCGGAGCGATTAGCACCAGAGCCACGTGCTCCCGCTGACCGAAGTCGTAGCCTGGGAGCAGGACAAACACCACAGCCGCGCCGAGGCCGGCGATCAGGCGCCGTTGAACGGTCAGCAACTGCAGCAGGCGGTCTAATGTCAGCACCACAGCGGTAACGAGCCCGAGCACCGCTGCGTGAAAGACGGTTGACTCTGGCCAGGCCATCAGTCGCGCCAGCCAGACGATCGGCAGGTTGAGCCAGACGATCAGCGGCGGGTTGAGATCGAAAAGATCTCGGTAGAGTACATCGCCTTCGACAACGCGTTGGGCCAGGTAGAGGAACCAGGCCGCATCATGATTAAGCGGCATCGACCTCCGCCAGCTTGCCGCTGAACCACCAAAGAATCGGCACAACGACTAGGCTCACTTCTCCGTCTACGGCGTAATGCCAGCCAAGGTGGATCGAGCCGAGAAAGATCACGAGCGCGTAGAGTGCAAAACAGGTACCTAGTACACGGCTGGAGCGCCAGCCGATGAGGGTATAAAGCACCGGCATGGCCACGTGCATCGACGGCATCGCCGAGATTCGCGTGAAGGGATGATCGGTCAGCGCGGCATGATTGGCCCAAAGCCCGACCTGCGCGCCGATTGAGAGCAACGGCGTGCCGCTGTGCACCGAGTAAAGATAGTTCATGAGTGGCACGTAAGGGTTCGACAGGCCGGTCACCCGCCCATAAAAGCAGGGCCCCGCGGAGCTCAAGGCAATCGCAGCTACGGTGCCGAGCACGATCCAGGCCAACGCGAAGGTGATGAAGAACTGAGCGCGCGTCCGCCGGTCAGCGTTCCAGCCCTGCCAGATAACGACAAATGGGATGAGATAGACCCACAGGGAGTATGCGCGATCGAGCAGCACTGTGCGCCTCGGCGTACCCAGCCAGGGCTGAAGCAACGCCCATGGGTCTCCTCCGTGCACCAGCCGATCGAGTCGATGGAGGGCGGGATCGAAAGCGAAGGGATGGAGGGTCGGGATGGAGGACTTCCACCCGCCGAACAAGTTCATGAAGAACGGGACAACGAAGGCGACCAGCAACAAACCCAAGATCCGCGAGCCCCGGAACGATGTGCGTCGCGCGTGTCCCCAGGCGAGGCGCCACCCGCGCCACCCATTCACCCGCTCCCCGTGCTCCCGCACACCGAGACGCTCCGCGAGCAGAGTGAGGGCGACGGGAACCCAAAGGAAGAGAGGGGCCATGAAATAGGCCGGGACGAACATCAGCTTGCGTGACAGACCCGGCGCCAAGCCGACCAAGTCGAAGGTGATTCCGACCAGGGCGTAGGCCAGACACAGAAGAAGGAGAGTCCGATGTTCCCGAAAGACCGCGCGGGCAAGTCGGCTTGGCCGGCGCCCCGAGAGGGCCGGGAGGAGGTCGGGGGCAAGGGACGCCATTGAGACCTGGGTGAGAGACTGAGGCGTGAATCTTATCCTGCCGGCGCAAGTGGCGTGAGCCCCCGCCACCCGAAGTGTCGGCAGTGTCCGGTTTTGAATTGAGACAGAAACCTGGTGACCGGCCAGGCGATAGGTCGTAGGTTTATGGCAGTCAAACCCGGACACTACCGGAGTACCCGCCCGCCCGGCTAGCGGCGGACCCTCTCGCTAGATTGAGAGGTACAGCACACCA
>DATCXA010000282.1:0-4251 GCA_036566085.1 Propionibacteriaceae bacterium | reverse complement strand
GAAGGAATTACCGCCAATCCAGAAGCGCCAGGGCCGATCCGCCTCGACCGAGACCCCGACCCGCGGCCCGACCATGATCATCTCTGCGAGCTCGGCCGGAGCCTGCAGCTGCACCGGTCCGTCGCCAAGCATGTCAGATCCCTTGTGCTCGGGATGTAAGCCGAGTGCCTGAGTGAGCCGGCCGGGACCTCGTGCCAAATTACGATCACTCGCGGGTCCGCGTCGTGATCTTGCCAACTCAAGGCCCTCGATCACTTCGCCAGCCCGCATCAGAACTCCGCAGCCCACTCCTTCCGGTCCGCAGCTGATGTTCCCGGCCCAGTGCATGCCGTAGGTGAAGTACAGATACAGATGACCCGGAGGACCGAACATCACTGCATTACGCGCCGTCCGGCCGCGATAGGCGTGCGAGGCGGGATCGGTGGCACCGTCGTACGCCTCCAGCTCTGTCAGGCGAACCGCGACCGGCCCATGCCGCATCACCGCGCCCAGCAGCCGTGGCGCCACTTCTTCGACCGGAAGACAGAGGTCGGGTATCACCCGAGTACCTCCACCGTTCCGGCCGTACCGTCAACCCGCACCAAATCGCCGGTTCGAAGCCGCATGGTGGCGTTACCACAACCCACAACGGCCGGAATGCCAAGTTCCCGCGCGACGATCGCAGCATGGGAAAGCGGTGCGCCAACATCGGTGATCACCGCCGCGGCGCGTGGGAACAGTGGGGTCCAACCGACGTTGGTAATCGTGGTGACCAGTGCCTCACCAGGCTGCAGGGCGCCCCCATCGGCCGCGTCGTTGATCACCCGCACGCGGGCCTGCACGACTCCGGCCGATCCAGGGAAACCGCGCACCGCAACGTCCGCCTCCTTCGCATTGCCCTCAACGAACACATCGGACCGCCGGTGCGGATCGGCGGCCCATACGTACGGGTTAAATGTGCCGCGAATGAGAGCCGGGTAAGGCGGCAAGGCCGAGTAAGCCTGATACGCCGTACGACGTCGCTTGATCAACTTGGGGCTGATCGTTTCACCATGCAGCACGCGCACCATCTCGGTCTTGTCAAGCAAGAAGATGTCGTCACCGAGCCCGGTGAGTTCAGCGGCACGCAGGGCGTAGGCGCGCAACACCCAAAAGTATCTGATCACCTCTGATCGAGCTCGCTCTCGATCTCGAGAGATCTTGGCCCACCCTCGCAACTGGTGATGCAGAATCCTTGCCTGCACCGGATGCCGCTGCTCCAACTCGGTCCACGCTTCATTTCGCCGTTGCTCTTGCGCAGCGAGCAGCTGACCGTAGCTGGTCGCCGAGTCCGCACGCTCGGCAAGCTGTCGATCTATCCAATCCGGATCCTCGCCGGGCCGTGGCAGCGATATCTCAAATTCGTGTGGACCACGGTGACCATAGCGTCGATTGAAGGTCTCGCGGTCAATCTCCCCGGCGGCAAGCTGTTCGAGGCCGTCGAGGAGGCCCAGACTCGCAAGCTGACCGGCCTGGGCACGCAGCCCAGCGGTCAACGCATTGGCAGCAGCGTCGCCGACAAGTCGCTGCAGCCGCTTTCGGGTGGTTATGAAGGAGGCTCCGCTTGACCGAGTAGCCGCCGACAGCATCCAGCTGACCCGATCGAATTCTCGACTCAGCACATCCATCCAAAGATCAGCAAGCTCGACCGGTGTAGCAACCGCTGCAATCTCAGCCCGCCGGCGATCACAGAGCGCTGGATGGGCGGCAAGATAGGCAGCCAGCAGCTTCACATCCCGGCGGGCCTCTCTTAGCACATGCAGAGCCACCGGCAGCACCGCCCGAATGATGTCTCGCCGGTGCGCTTTGACTGGCGGTATTTCAAGATCATCCGGGAGCTTCCCGAAGACTTCGGAGGTCAAGCTGCGATAGCGCGTCTCGCTTACGCCGACGGCAGCCGACAATGTCATCATGACGCTGACGTTGAGATAGATCCTGCCGCCAATCCGGCCATAGCCGACATACGGCGGGATAGAGGCAGTCGCCATCGCATCGGTAAGAAATACCTGCACCATGGACCAGGTCGCCGGTGTCATGACATCGGGGATGGCCTCCCCCACATTGGTGTTGGTCCACAAGAAATCACCCGAACGGCTGTCATTCCACGGATCAGGGTGGATTGCGGTTGTGATCGGCCTGGCTTGGAGCACGAAGAGCTGATCGCCTCTGCGACACCACTCAATATCTATCGGGTCTTTGAACACATCCTCGACCGTGATCGCGAGCTCAACGAGCCGCGATACCTCCAAGTCACTCAGCGCAGGGGCGTTTTGCCGGTCCTCGGGTACCGGCAGCGAAGTCACGCCGCCATCGACCAGCCCGGTCATGACCACTTTGGTGTTGATCACAGTGCGCATGATCCGACCGGAGGACCGCTCTACCGCGATCGTGTCCGGCGTCACCTGTCCGCCGACAACCGCCTCCCCAAGACCCCAGGCAGCATTGATTTCGATCATTGAGTCGTCGCCTGTCACCGGATCCGCGGTGAAAACAATGCCGGAGACGTCAGCATCAATGAGCTCTTGCACTACCACCGCGAGGCTGATCTTGTCTGGTGGAATGCCATGTCGCGTCCGATAGGAAATGGCGCGGGCGGTCCACAGCGAAGCCCAGCAGCGCCGTACCGCCTCCAGCAGTTGATCATCACCGCTGACGTTCAGGAACGTCTCTTGCTGCCCAGCAAACGAGGCCTCCGGCAGGTCCTCCGTTGTCGCAGATGAGCGCACAGCGACCGGAGGCGAACCAAGCTGGTGGTACGCCCGCGTCACCTCGGCCGCGATCTGTGCCGGGATTTCATGCTCGGCGAACTGCGCGGCAATGGCCGACGCCTCCCGATCAGTCGGCACTGCTGACTGGTTTGGAGTCGCAAGCTGCTCCGTGAGGGGTCGCTCGAGGCCGTGTGCAGCGACGAAGTTGTCATACGCGCCAGTGGTGATGTGGAATCCGTTAGGCACCGGCACGCCAGCCGAGGCCAGTCGAGCCAGGGATTGGCCCTTCCCACCAAGCTCGGTAAGGCCGAGGCCTTCGTCTGCAAGGTCTCGAACGTACGGTGCGTTCATTGGCTGCTAAGCCGAGCCGAGGCTAACCCACTCCTCGCTCGCTGCAGACCGCAGCATCGCGTCGCAGATTTCGGCAGCCCGAGCCCCGTCACCGAAGGTCGGCAGTCCTACGGGAACCTCGCCATATCCCGCGTGTGCATCCACTGCAGCGTAAGAGTCCGCGATGTAGTTCTCGAAGCACTGGGCGTAGCCCTGGGTATGGCCTGCGGGCAGTTTGGACAGCCGACGCTGCTCGGCCGAACCCTGGTTCGGGTCGCGGACCAGCACCTGGGCGCCTGCCTCGCTTCCGAGCCACAGTTGCTCGCCCTGTTCTTGATCAAAAACCGCGCTCTGGTGCATGCCGTCGACCTCCATCCAGAGGCGATTCTTCCGGCCGGCGCTGAGCTGGCTGATCACTGCGGAGCCCGCAATGTCGTTTCCCGTACGGAACATGATCAAGGCGGAATCCTCGGTCTGCACATCCACCAAAGGCGCGTCGCTCTCAGCTGCGCTAAACGTGGCGGCGGTCGCGGCCGGACGTTGCTTGATCGTGATCGAGGTGGTGGCAACTAGTCGAGCGATTCGATCACCTGTCACCCACTCCAGAAGATCACACCAGTGGGAGCCGATGTCGCCGAAGGCTCGCGACGGTCCTCCAGCCTTAGGATCAACCCGCCAGCTCGTGGACTTCGGGTTAAGCAGCCAGTCCTGCAGATAGCTGCCGTGCACAAGGTTGATCGCGCCGAAATCCTCAGCCTGCACCCTAGCCCGCATCTCGCGTGCCATGGGATGGAATCGGTACGCGAACGGCATGGTGTTCACGACACCGGTCTCCTCGGCTACCTCCGCTGCGTGTAGCGCATCCTTCAGGCTGACCCCCAGCGGCTTCTCGCACAGTACGTGCTTGCCAGCCTTCATCAGAGTTACGGCATACGGCACGTGAGAGGCGTTCGGGGTACAGATGTGCACTATGTCTGCCTTGCTCTCGGCGACTTCGTCGATGCTTCCGTACGCCTGCTCCACTCCCCAAGCCTCGGCGACTTCTCTCGAGCGCTCCGGACTGGAAGCCATCACGCCAAGGACCTGTGCTCCGGCAAGTAGCGCGGCACGCCGATGCACCTCGCCGATCATTCCCGCACCCAGAATCGCAACCCGTTTCGCTGTGTCAGCCATGCGGCAAAGATTAGTTCTGCGC
>DATCXA010000281.1:0-10428 GCA_036566085.1 Propionibacteriaceae bacterium | reverse complement strand
GCGATGCCTAGCAACCGGCAGGTCGAGGCAATGCCGACCTGCAGCCGGTCGACGTTGCGGATCAGCCGGTCCAGCGGCTCGACGAGCGCCTGCACGTAGAGCGTCGCAGCGGTCACCTGGCCCAAGCTCACCCAGCCGTTCGTGTATCCGATGGCACCTAGGACAAGCACCATGACCAGCGGTGTGTCGTATGCGAAGCCGATCACGATGAAGAGCAAGTTGCGCAGGCTCATGGTGTAGCGCTCAGCCTGCCCCGAGACCGCGATGTCGGAATCACCGCGCTCGATTCGAGTGCGCTGCAGCCCAAGAGCCTCGACCGTGCGCGCGCCCTCGACGGTCTCGGTGAACGTCGTGTTGATCTGGGAGTACGTGCCGCCCTCGGTGATGTAGCCCTTGGGCGCCCGCTTGATATAGCGCCTCGCGGCGATGATCAACAACGGCGCCGTCACCAGCAGCGGCAGGGTGAGCAGCGGTGAGTTCAGCAGCATCGCGACTACGGTCAGCAGCGTCGTCATGCCGGCTATCACCGACTCGGGCAGGCCGAAGCGGACGCTCATGCTCATCGTGCTCACATCACGAGTAACCCGCGTGACAAGATCACCCGTGCTCGCGCTTTCGACCTTGCTGAGCGGCAGCCCGAGGACCGTGCGTACGACGTATTCGCGCGCCTCAGCTAGCAAATCTTGACCAAAGATCGTTGACATCCGCAGCGCAAAGAAGGTCAAAATCGCCTGCAGCACGATGACGCTCGTCACCGCCAAGGCGATCGCGTCCACCGTGGATGCCACAGTGCCAGGCGCAGACATCTTGTCCACCAGCGAGCCCAGAATCCGCGGTACCACAAGGCCCGCCAAGGCAGCCAATGCGTGCAACACCAATAGTGCGGTGATCATGAACCGCCGGGCACCCAGCAGTCGAGACGCGAAGGCGCCAACCTCCCGACGATCGGCAACCGGAAGCCCACGATCAGGGTTGCGCGAGGCCGCGAAGAACTCTTCAGCACGACGCTGACGGAGCAGGTGGCGCTGCCGCCAGGCCCGCAGCCGGGAACCCACCGACCCACTCCTCGGAGGCAGCAACTCCTCGGGAACCTCCGGCGCCGGTGGAGTCGCCTGCCAGGTCTCGGCAGAACCTCGAAGGCCGGTCTGCAGGTCAGTCATCGGAGCCCTCTGCCTCTGCGCTGCGAGCGTCGGTCGCGGGAGCAGTACCCATCGAGGGGGCCTCATCCAGCGCCCGGGCGACGGTACGCCGGTAGTCCGGGTTGGTCTGCAGCAATTCCTCGTGAGTGCCATACGCGGTGATCTGCTTGTTGAACAGAAACGCCACTCGGTCCGCGTGATGCAGGAGGAGTGGCGAGGCCGTCGTCACGATCGTCGTTCTGCCGCGGCGATGGGCCACCAGCCGCTCGGCGATCAAGGCCTCGGTATGCGCATCGACCGCCGACGTCGGGTCGACCAAGATCAAAATCTGAGGGTCGAGGCCCAGCGCTCGTGCCAGTACCACGCGCTGTCGCTGGCCGCCGGACAACCCACGACCACGCTCGTCGATCCGGCCCTGCCAGCCTCCCTGCAAGCCGGTAAACACGTCCTCGGCCGCGGCCACGCGCAGCGCCGTCTCGGCCTCGGAAAGGCTGAGACGTCCATGCGGATCAATCACCGACTGCAACGTGCCGGCAAATACCTGACTTGCGGTATCGCTGACCACGATCCGCTCCCGAACCTGATCAATCGGCACATCTGCGAGGTCTACTGAGCCCAGGCTCACGCCCCACTTCTGGCCCGCGAGCTGTCGGTCTCGCTCTACCTGGCGGGCGTACTCTGCCCGTTGCCGCTTCCAGGCCCGCCGTGCCGCACGGCCCTTGAGCCCATCCGCAACGACGAGACTCAACGGTTCCTGATCACCTGGAAGGTAACGGCCGAGCCGGTCCGCCAACGCAGCTGAGTCGTCCGGAACCGCGCTCACGATGATCGTAAACTCACTCGGACGAGCAACGAAGCCGGACTCTTGATCATGCAAGACATCATGATCAGGCAACGTCAGTGGTGGCTCCGGGGGGCGCCACGGAGGCTGGTGATCGAGTACGGCCACGGTCTTGCGCGCCGACACCACACTGCGAACCCACTTCTGCGCCAGCTCGAAGAAGGTCTGGATTGGCCACACCATAAAGATCGCGTAACCGAAGAAGCTGATCAACTGGCCAACGGTGAGTTCCCCGGCAACGACCTCACGAGCTCCAAGCCAGGTCAAGGCGACTAGAAACAGACCTGAGAACAGCACGCTGGTGGCATCAACAGCGCCCTGCCATACGCCAGCCGAGACAGCTGCCTCGCGGGTGCGCTGCGACTGGTCGGCGTAGTTGCGAGCGAAGGTCTGCTCACCGCCGATACCGCGGAGAATCCGCAGTCCCGCCACAATGTCGGTTGCCATCGATGTGAGATCTGAGGTCCTGTTGCGCTCGATCTCTTCCCGCCGCTGCAACGGCCGCAGCAACGGCATGGCAAACAAGACGATCAATGGCGCCGTGAGCAGCACCACAATGCCCATCTTGATGGAAGTCGAGAGCACCAGGCCGGCGATCACTAGGTAGGCGATCAAGGCGCCGGCGAAGCGCGACAGGATCTCAGTCAATGATCCGAATTCGTCGGAGTCGCCCGCCGAGACGCTGAGCACCTCGCCGGTCGGCGTACGCTGCGGCAACACATGGCCCATCTGAGTCACCTTGCGGGTGACCAGCTTCATGGTGCCGTACATCGCGACCAACCAGGTTCGGACAACCATGGTGTGACCGAGCACGCTCGCAATGATCCCGGTGATCACTAGGCCGAACATGATCAAGCTGAGCCGAAGGACGATCGCCAGGTCGTGCGGCACAATCCCGTCGTCAACGATCTTGCCGACGATGTAGGGACCGACTGAGCCGGGCAACCACTCCATCACGCTGATCAGGGAGCTCAGCACGAGCGCCGGCAGCTGTTGCCACATCAACCACCCGAGGAATCGAGCGCCACCTCGGGTTTCAGGATCGGCGAAGTCTCGTCTGGGCAGCCGGCGGCGCACCACGACCTGACCTCTGCGATTGGATGTGGTGTAGGCGGATGAGTCCAGCCCCGCCAAGTCCGGGACCAGCGGCGGGAAATCATGCATGACCGATTCAGCGTAGGACGTCGACGCTGACCGACTCCAGCCATTTTCGGCTCGCCTGCCCTGGGCCGAGAAGTCGTATCTAGGATCTGTAGACATGACCACTGACTCGACAGCCGGCGAGGAACAACAGTCTGAGATGCCCGGAGTCGCGGGTCAGACCGATGACGGACGGGTTTATGTAGTGACGCCGCAGGCCATGGCCGTCGAAGGGCCGCCCCGGGAAGGCGACCAAGGCCAGGACGAGGAGCCGAGATCGGTGACCGAGATGGTCGAGGAGCCCGCCAAGGTCATGCGAATCGGCAACATGATCCGACAGCTGCTTGCTGAGGTGAAGGCGGCTCCGCTGGACGAGGCCAGCCGGCAGCGGCTGCGGTCAATCCAAGAAACCTCGATCCGAGAGCTTAAAGATGGGCTGTCGCCGGAGTTGGCCGAGGAATTGGATCGCATCACATTGCCCTTCAGCGATGACGCCACCCCCAGCGACGATGAATTGCGGATCGCGCAGGCGCAACTAGTGGGCTGGCTGGAGGGCCTGTTCCACGGCATCCAAACAGCATTGTTCGCCCAGCAGATGGCGGCGCGGGCGCAACTGGAGCAGATGCGGCGAGCCCTACCGCAAGGTCCCACACCGGTGCCACCTACGCCGGAAGGTCGGCCGCGTGAGGGCACCAGCGGCATGTATCTCTAAGGCCTACTCCACACTGACTTGTCAGAACCCAGCAGCGTTATGACACTGCTGGGTTCTGACAACTCGGCGAGAAAACCCTGAGAAACCTCCGATCGGTGGAACCCGGCATCGCATGTTGCCGTCCCAGGCGAGGTCCGTTGAGATTATGAGACCTCGGGGAGAGATCACATGCCTACATCGAGCACCAAGATCGACAACTACGCCGCCGCCCGATGCATCGAACTAGCCGCCGTCTTCCAAGATCAACTGCTGGAGAAGCCGCTTCCGGCAAGCGCCCCTGGAGTGGTACGGCGCCGCCAGCTGGCATTGATCACCGCCGCGCAGGCTGCCTGTCGCGAGTGCCCCTTGATCATCGACTGTCTTCACCGGGCAGTCGTCGAGTACGACGTCGCGGGCTATGTCGCGGGCACAACGCCTTCACAGCGGGCTCAGATTCGGCGGCGGTTGGGTATCACCGTGGAGCCCGAGGACTTCGACAGCCTCGCCGGAGTCACGCGTCGGCATCGCACGGTCAACCACAGCGAGGTCGTACGCCTGCGGAACGCCAATCCGCAAGAAAGCCTTGAAGCGCTGGCGCAGCGACTTGGATGCTCGCTTTCAACGGTGAAGCGTCATCTGCGCCGTGAGCGCCGGCAGCCCTCAGCACGCGCCGCCGCTCCGCAGCCAACTGTCGCCGAGGTAGTTGCCGTCGCAGCGATGGTCACCGGCTCCCCTCTGGTACGCAGGCGCCCCAGGGCTGCCTGAGACTCGCTCCGGCCAAGCGCATTTAAGCGCTGGGCCTGCACTGCGCATCAATTGCTTGGACTCCAGATCATTTCTAAACGGTGCGGAGTCTGAGTTATCGATGCGGAGTGCCGTAGGTTGTGGCATGAGTTTTGGATTGAGCGGCGGCGGGTACCCATAAGAAGGCGGACGTATACGTGTCAACAGCATGCATCCGGCAACAGGCCCTAAGTCCGCCTAGCTGAAGGGAACCGGCATTGAGCACTACTGCATGGATCATTCTCGTGATCGTCATTGTCGTGATCGTGGCCGTGCTGGCGTATGTCATCACGCGGAGCCGCGCTGGTGCACGACGTGCTCGCGCTGAGCAGATCAGGCAGGAAGCGGCTGAGCGCGCCGCAGAACTCGATCGCAAAGAGGCTGAGGCGAACGCCTTGGCTGCACAAGCTGAGGATGCGCGGGCCGAAGCCGACCGGCTGGCGTCGACCTCTGCCGAACAACGAGAGCAAACCGCTGCAGCACGGTCCGATGTTGAAGACACGCTGCGCAAGGCAGACCGTATCGACCCCGACGTACGGACCCGCGGACGGGGCGATGACACCGCTGGTCCCAGGCGGGCAACAGACGATGCGGACGCGGGTCCTAGGCATGCCACCGACAGTCGGCCTGGGCGTGCTGCCGACGAGGCGGCATATGACACAGACGTCCGCGACCGCACCGTAGGCGACCAAGAGGTCCGCGACCAAGAGGTCCGCGATCGCACTGATGCGGGTGATCGAACGGCATACGACGACCAAGGCACAACCACTGCGCGGGACGACCGCGGCGGTCCAGCCGTACGCGACGACCAAGTCAGTTCGAGTCGACTCGATGTCGACGACAGTTCGGTACGAGACGATATCCGTCGAGACGAGATCCGCGGCGACGAGGACCCCCGCCGCTGACTACCTGACTCGTCAGCGCCTCCGCTAACCGAACCAGGCACGCAGCTCCGCCGCCGGACCGCCGTCGTCAATCGTCTTGGTGACGTCGTCGGCGGCGACCTTGACATCATCCGGGGCGTCGCCCATTGCTACGCCCCGACCGGCCCAGCGGAGCATCTCGATGTCGTTTCGGCCGTCACCGAAGGCAAGGACGTCGGCAGCTGATACTCCGAAGCCAGCCGCCACCTCAGCAAGCGCGGTTGCCTTATTCACTCCATCGGGAGCTATGTCAAGCCAGCTGCCCCACCCGATGAAGTAAGTCACCCCATGCATGCCGAGGTGGCGTGCCAAGGCCAAAAACTCCTCCTCCGAGCGAGTCGGATCTCTCAAGATCACCCGAGTCACCGGTCGCGAGCTGAGCTGCTCCGGATCTTCGATGATCAACTCGCCGGTCAAATCCTCGCCGGGAAAACGATCACTCAGTCGATATCCGATACCGATTTCCTCGACCGCGATCAATGTGCCGGGCGCAAACTCTTCAACCCGAGTGATCACCGGCCGCGGATCGAAGGTGATGGCCTTGACGATCTCCTGCGGTGGATACCGCATTACTACGGCACCGTTGGAGCAAACAGTCGGTCCGGGCGGCAAGTGAAGCCGCTCAAAAACCGGCCTAGTGCCGTGCCAGGATCTGCCGGTTGACAACACCACCGGCACGTCGGCACCGACTACCAGGTTTACCGCTTCTGCGACCGCATCCGGCAAGAATCCATTGGCATCGACCAAAGTGCCGTCAATGTCCAGCGCGACCAGGCGCGGATGCCAGGCCTCGTCAGCTGACTGGCTCAACGCGGCGTCAGGGCCTCTCGGCCTCCCAGGTACCCGCGCAATGCTTCCGGAATGCGTACCGATCCATCCGCCTGCTGGTGATTCTCCAAGATCATGATGATGGTTCGGGTCATAGCGCACAGCGTGCCATTCAAGGTTGTGACCGGTGCCGTGCCAGAGTCGAAGCGGGCCCTGATGTTGAGCCTTCGGGCCTGGAAGTCGGTGCAGTTCGAGGTCGAGGTGATCTCCCGATAGCGATCCTGAGTAGGTAGCCAGCCGTTGCAGTCGTACTTGCGCGCAGCACTTAAACCAAGATCCCCGGCGGCCAGCTCGATCACCTGGAATGGAATTTCCAGCGCCGAGATGAAGTCCTTCTCCCACTGCAGCAACCTTTGGTGCTCTGACTCTGCATGCTGCGGTGCACAGAAAACAAACATCTCGACCTTGTCGAACCAGTGCACCCGAAAGATGCCCCTGGTGTCCTTGCCGTAGGAGCCCGCCTCTCGTCGATAACACGGGCTGAAGCCGGCATAGCGACGCGGCAACGTGTCAAGATCGAGGATTTCATCGGCGTGGTACGCCGCAAGCGGCACCTCGGAGGTACCTACTAAGTAAAGATCATCTTCTTCTAGATGATAAACATCCTGCGCGGCCTGGCCGAGGAAGCCGGTGCCCTCCATCGCCTGCGGCTTCACCAGCGAAGGCGGGATGAACGGAATGAAGCCGTTTCCGATCGCAGTGCTCATCGCCAAGTTGATCAAGGCCAGCTCAAGCTCGGCTCCCTGGCCGGTGAGGTAGTAGAAGCGAGAACCAGCGACCTTGGCGCCGCGCTCGACATCGATGGCGCCAAGCAACTGGCCGAGCTCAAGATGATCTTTGGGCTGAAAACCCTCGGCAGCGAAATCCCGCGGCGTACCCAGGGTCTCCAACACCACATAGTCATCCTCACCGCCCGGCGGTACGTCATCGAAGACCAGATTTCCCACCTGACGCAGCATCTGGTCGAAAGCGATGCTGATCTCGTTCTGTGCCGCCTCGGCCTTCTTGACCATGTCGGCGAGCTCTTTGCTGCGGCTCAACAGCGCCGTACGGTCCTCACCGCGGGCTTGCGCTACTCGCTTGCCAAGTGCCTTCTGCTCGGCCCGGAGCTCTTCGAATTGGGCAATTGCGTTGCGACGCGCCTCGTCAGCCTTGATCAGGTCATCAACCAGAGACACCGACTCGCCGCGAGCCCGCTGGGAGGCCCGTACCCGGTCTGGATCGAAGCGGAGCACCTTGACATCAATCACCGGGCAAGCCTAACTGCGCTTATTACCTCTACTCGCGCGGCGCCGTGGGCGCCAACCCACGCTCGCAGAGGATCGGGAGGCGCGATCCGGTTGTGATAGTGCAAACCGACACCGCGTGTTGGGTCCTGCTGCGATGATTGAGCGGTTATGGTTCGTCGCCCCCCGAGCCGATCGTCGGTCCTGATCGCGATCACGTTACTGGTGGCTTTCGCCGTGTGGACTTGGCTCACCTTCAACTCGCCTGCCCTCGCGGCCTTCGACGCGCGCACGCTGCCACCTCCCGTGGACCCGACCTCTCGGACCGCAGAGATCATCAGCGCCTTCGCCCTGCTGACCTGGCCGGGATTCGAGTACGCAGCGCTGGCAGGAATTGCCTTGTGGGCAATACGACATCGGCTGCGTCAGCTCGCGGCCGCCCTCGTCCTGGTGATCATCCTTGGCTGGGGCGGCAGCGGCCTCCTTAAAATCATCTTTCAACGACCGCGACCGGAGCATGCCCTCGACCTACTGACCTCGACGGGCTACGCCTATCCGTCCGGCCATATGACTGGCGTCGTTGTCTTGTCCATCGCCGTTGGCGCGACCTTCGCCGTGACCAGGCAGAGCGTCCGTGCCCGGATCATCTGGCAGGTGGGGTCCGGCCTGCTAGTACTCGCCGTGGCATTCAATCGCTGGATCACCGGCGCGCACTACGTAACCGACATCGTGGGCGGCGCTTTGTTCGGCGCTCTTGCCGCGACAGTCGCTCTGCTTGTCGCCGGGGTCAAGGTGCCGATTCCGCATGAACTCGTGGGCGAAATCGTTCGGAGTCGAGCTGCCGCCGAGGACGTGCCCATCGCGCCGTTACGGCGCGCGGCGGTCATCTACAACCCGGCCAAAGTCACCGACTGGATTACGTTCCGGCGGCATGTGGAGTATGAGCTGAAGAGTCGCGGCTGGGAGCGCGCGCTCTGGCTGGAGACGACGAGCGAGGACCCCGGTCGAGCAATGACGGCACAGGCCGTACGCGAGAACGTTGATCTGGTTTTGGGTGCCGGAGGAGATGGCACGATCCGGGTGATCTGTTCCGGGCTGGCCAATACCGGGATTCCCTTTGGTCTGATCCCGGCAGGCACCGGCAATCTACTGGCGCGCAATATCGGTATTCCGCTAGATGAGGTTGCTGCGCTCGATGTTGCCTTCGATGGGGTCGACAAGGCGGTCGATCTTGTGCGCCTCCAGGTCGACGACCAGCCACCTGATCATTTCGCGGTGATGGCTGGCATCGGCATGGACGCGGTGATCATGGAAGGAGCCGATCCGAAGATGAAGAAGGCCGTCGGCTCAGCCGCCTACTTCGTCTCCGCAGCACAAAACGCGAACCACCCACCGATGCATGCCACCGTCGCTGTCGATGATCAGCCGCCCATCCGGCGCCGCGCCAGTGTGATCGTCGTCGGCAATGTCGGCTTCCTGCTTGCCAACATCCAGCTGATTCCAGGCGCACGCGCCGATGACGGAATCTTGGACCTGCTTGTTGCTTCGCCGCGCACCTTTCGCGATTGGGTCAGGCTGACGACCCGCGTCTTGACCCGGCGCCGACAACCCGATGCACAGCTGGATCGGCTGACAGGGCGCAGGGTGACGATCACGGTAGAGGAACGTGATCAGTTTCAGCTCGATGGCGACACCGTTGGAGAGTGCAACACGTTAACCGCTGAAGTGGTGCCCGGTGCACTGCGGCTGCGCGTACCGAGGCCCGTCCGCGAGCTAACGACGGGCGATGGCGAAGTGGGCTCGGTCGCACACTCCGGGCGCGCCCACCTACCAGGCGCCGAGGCGGTCAGCCGCGCAGCTTCCGCAGCCAGGTCGCGGCTGCGGCGTACTCCTGGTTAGAGGTGCCGTGTCTGATGACCGGCTCGGTGAAGTCGGCCCGAGGATAGCTGCCGAGAAAGACGACGTCGCGGCAGACCCGATGGAGTCCCATCATCGCCTCGGCCATCCGGGCGTCGTCGATGTGACCTTCGGCGTCGACGCTGAAGCAGTAGTCACCAAGACTTTTTTTGGTTGGACGCGATTCGATACGGCAGAGGTTGACGCCTCGGCTGGCAAATTGTTCCAAGATCTCGAGCAGGGCGCCCGGGTGATCATCACGCATGAACAAGACCATCGTGCTCTTATCGGCTCCAGTTGCCGGGCCGACGGGTCCGGGCCGCGAGACCAATACAAATCGCGTAACGGCGTCTGGATTGTCGGCAATGTCTTTGGCAAGCGGTATGAGTCCGTGGAGTTCGCCGGCGACCTGTGCGCAGATCGCCGCGTCGAACCGAGAAGCTGGATCGGCCACCTCTGCCGCGGCAGCTGCTGTGGATCCGCCCTCGGTGATCATCGCGTGGGCCAGATTGGTTGCCAGCCAGTCGCGGCACTGTGCTGCAGCATGGGGATGGGTCAGCACGCGGCTCACCTCGGGTAGCTGAGTGCCGTTGCGGGCAAAGAGGGTGAACTGGACCGGCAGCACCACCTCGCGGATGATCCGCAGGGGTTCCCCGTAGGTCAGGTTGTCCAGGGTTGCGGAGACTCCGCCTTCGACGGAGTTCTCGATCGGTACCAGGACGGCTGAGACTTCACCATCTCGGACAGCCTGCAGAGCAAGCCCGACCGTCGCGTACGGCGTGGGTTCGTCCGGTGGGGCCGGCAGAGTCAGGAGCGCTTGGTGACTGAAGGTTCCGACCGGTCCGTAATAGCCATAGCGGCTGGGTGGGACTGCGAGCACCGGCTCAGATTATCTCTGCCCGAAGCAGGGACTTGACCATTTCTCACTCGAGTGTCATGCGCCTGAGCCTGTCGAAGCGGC
>DATCXA010000115.1:0-4230 GCA_036566085.1 Propionibacteriaceae bacterium | reverse complement strand
CGCAGGTTGTAGGGGGCGAGGCGGTCGTGGACGCTGGGCCGTAACCACCTGAACCATGACATCGTCGCGTCCTTGTCTTGCGGATGATCACCGATGATGACACTCGAACTGCCACGGGCACGAAGTGGGCCTAGGGCATCCGGCTCCGTCGTTGGCCCCAAGATCACTCAAAGTCGAGCCGTACTTGATCAACTCGATGCGGTTGCAACAGTTAGGCTCCTCAGATGAGCAGCAGCAGCGCCCTACCGCGCAGCTCACCAGAGTCCGAAGGCGTCGACCCAGCGGGGATCCAGGTCTTCCTCGACACCTTGGAGTCTGCGCCAGACATCGAGATGCACAGTTTGATGATCATCCGGCACGGTCAGGTGGTCGCGGAGGGCTGGTGGTCGCCGTACGCGCCGGAGCAGACGCATTTGCTCTACTCACTCAGTAAGAGCTTCACCTCCACCGCCGCTGCCTTTGCCGTCGCCGAAGGCTTGCTCGACTTTGACGCGACTGTCCTCTCCTACTTTCCGGAGCTTGACCGCGAGATCACCGACCCACGCAGTCGGTCGATGTTGGTCCGCCATGTGGCTGCTATGGCCAGCGGACATCTGGAAGAGACCGCCGACCGGGCGCTGGTGCTCGATCCGCTCGAACCGGTACGCGGGTTCCTGCTCATTCCGCCGGACCGGGAGCCGGGGACCGTGTTTGCCTACAACCAGCCGTGCACGTACTCCCTTGCCGCGATCGTCCAGCGGCTGACGGGCCAAACCCTGACTGCATATCTGCGCCCCCGGCTTTTCGATCCGCTGGGCATCGGACGAGTCGGCTGGCAGCAGTACCCCGCTGGTCGAGACATCGGGTACTCAGGGCTCCACGCGACGACGGACGCGATCGCCCGGCTCGGTTTGCTGTACTTGCAGGGCGGTGTCTGGAACGGTCGGCGGCTGCTCCCGGAGGAATGGGTAGCTGAGGCCACCCGAACGCAGATTGAGTCCCCGAACGAGCCGAATCCGGATTGGCGGCAGGGGTACGGATTCCAGTTTTGGATGTCGCGACACGGATATCGCGGCGACGGCGCGTACGGGCAATTCTGCTTGGTGCTTCCCGAACAGGATGCGGTGATCGCGACGACCGCCGCAACCGAGAACATGCAGGGCATCCTGGACGCCGTGTGGATGCATCTCGTGCCGGCCATGTCGGCCGAGCCGGCCAAGACTGCTGCGACGCTGCAGCCGTCGCCGGTCACCGAGCAACTAGTTGCCCGACTTGCCGGCCTTCGACTGCCGGCATTCGAGGCCAAGCCTGCGCCCGGCTCCTCGATGTCCGCCTGGGCCGATGCCTCGTTCCTGCCGGCGGACGGGCGGTGCGAGGCGCAACCAACGCTGACGAGCATCGAGCTTCACCAAGATCATGAACACTGGCTGCTGACGCTGGTGGAGGATGCTGTTGCATTCAGCGCAGCGGTCGGCACGGATGGCTGGCACACGAACCTGCTCGAGACGTACCCGCGCAGCACCAGTGTGCCGTTGGCAGTCAGTGGCGGCTGGACCGATGAGGACACCTTCGGAGCCGAGGTCATTTTCCTGGAAACGCCGCACCGGCTCGAGCTCTCCTGCTCGCTGGCCACGAGAACATTCCAGGCCAACTGGCGAACCGTCCCGCTGCGGGCCGGGCGATTGTTCGAGCTCCGAATGCCCCGCTGATGAGCGAACGAGGCAGGCTAGTAACTGGTCTAACTCTCAAAACCAACGGGAGGAATCGTGACTATCTGGATCTGTCGTACCTGCGCCGTGGAGCAGCCGGACACCGCTGAGCCAGCCTCCGTCTGTGCGATCTGCAGCGACGAGCGTCAATATGTACGGCCCACCGGCCAGCAGTGGACCACCTTAGAAGAGCTGGCTTCCGGTGGGCGCCGAGGAACAGTCGCCGAGGTCGAACCGGGTTTGTACGGCATTACGATCGAACCGTCTGTCGGGATCGGTCAGCGTGCGCTGCTGGTCCAAACGACGTCGGGCAACCTGCTGTGGGATCCCAACGGATATCTGGACGATGACTTAGTTGCGGTTATTCAGCGATTGGGCGGGGTGGCTGCGGTGGCGGCCAGCCATCCACACATGTTCGGGGTCCAGGTCGAGTGGTCGCACCGGTTCGGCCGGGTGCCGGTCTATGTACAGGCTGCCGACCAGGAGTGGATTCAGCGCGACGACCCGATGGTCACCATCTGGGAGGAGAAGACCGAGGTGCTGCCCGGAGTAGTGCTCCATCGAATCGGCGGCCACTTCCCTGGTAGTGCTGTCGCTCACTTTCTTGGGGCGGACGGTCGCGGGGTGCTGTTGTGCGGCGACACCGTGGCCGGCACGCCGGATGAGCATTGGGTCTCATTCATGCGCAGCTTCCCCAACAAGATTCCCCTATCTGCTGCAGTCGTGGCGAAGGTCGCTGACCGGGTGCTGCAACTCGACTTCGACCGGCTCTATGACAACTTCGGCGGACAGGTCCTCGGCGACGCCGAGGACTGGGTGCGCCGATCGGCCGACCGCTACATTGCCTGGGTCCGAGGAGACTTTGATCACCTCACCGGCTGATCATCATCAGGCGTCTCGACAGGCCCACGTCAGTCTCGCCCAGTCCCGCACCCTACTTACTTGATCTTCGCACTAGCCGCAGCTGAAGCAAGCCCTAGTGACCTGCCAGCGCGTGTTTCAGCGCGGCGACGACGATGGCAAGTGCGAGGACTCCAAGTCCGAAGAGCACGGCTCGCATTCGGCTCTGTCCGCCCCCGCGAGCGACACCGTAGCCGACCACACCGATGATGCCTGCGCAGGTATAGCGGGCCCAGTCGAGCTCGTTCGCCGGTGGAGCTATCAGAACGGGGATGCTAACGAACACTGCAACGGCTGCCGCTGCGGCCAATTGGATGCTAGCGACGACTTGATCACCCTTGGGGAACCGCCCATCGTGAACAAGACGACCTGCGATGCGAAACGCAAACAGATGCGCAAGAGCCAGACCGATCGTGGTGCCCCACACCAGTCCAAAGACCTGGCCGGGAATCGCAACGACATTCTCCAGCGCGGTCAGCGCCGCGAGCAGGCAGATTGTCACGTAGAGGGCCATCGTCCAGGCCTCTTTGCGTAGATGATCACGATCCACATGGTCGGTCGCAGCGTCGGACGTCACGGGCGGCCCTGCTGAGTCTTCGCTCACGGCCCCGATCCTGGCATGGGACCCGGCGAACATCGCCGTGATACAGGCTGGCGCTCGTGCGCTACCCAGAAATCGAGCCGTACGACAAGGGATTGCTCTATGTGGGGGATGGCAACCTTGTCTACTGGGCGACCTCCGGCAATCCCCGCGGCAAGCCTGCGCTGGTTGTCCATGGCGGACCAGGATCGGGCTCGCGCTCGGCGTTCCGCCGCAATTTCGACCCTAAGCGCTACCGCATCATTCAATTTGATCAACGTGGTTGTGGGCAGAGCCGTCCCAACGCTGCCAACCCAGCGACAGATATGAGCGTCAACACCACCCACCATCTGCTGGCAGATATGGAACTGCTGCGTGAATACCTGCAGGTGGATCGCTGGTTGTTGTTCGGCGGGTCGTGGGGATCGACGCTGTCACTCGCGTATGCAGAGCAGCATCCGGAGCGAGTGAGTGAGATCGTGCTGTGTCCTGTCACCACCGGTCGGCATTCAGAGTTGAACTGGCTCTACTACGGCGTTCGCTCCTTCTTTCCAGAGGCTTGGGAACGCTTTCGCAACGGCGTACCTGCTGAGGATCGAGATGGTGACTTGCTGGCCGCTTACGCCCGGCTGATCGAGCATGCCGATCCCGCAGCGAGGCGATGCAAGCGGAGTTGATTCGTACCCTCGACGCTTTCGCGTAGAGCAGCGGCAGGAGCAGAACCGAGCAACCTGAATCGCACCATGAGCCCAAGTTCGAGCTCCCAGGGCTTCCTCAACTTGACGCGCAGTCTGGCGGTCGAAGAGGCCTAGGCTTCAGCGGCAACGCAGAGAAAGTGGTCGCAAGCCATCAATTTCGGCCCTGTCGATGTTGACTGTGACCAGTTTCCCGGAAGGTGCTCCCGGCAATGATCAGACTGCCGGGGGCTGCTCCGTCCACACGATCGATGCGATCCGGACCGGTCTGGACACGCCCCGCACCTCGGCCTCGCGAGCATCAGTCACCACAACATTGGGCGCCTCGGCGAGGGCATCCGCGGAAGCTAGGATCTCGCCGCCGTCA
>DATCXA010000254.1:0-10591 GCA_036566085.1 Propionibacteriaceae bacterium | reverse complement strand
GTTAGCTTAGCGACCAATTGCCCGCGCTTGCCTCGATAGGCCAGCTGCCTGACCTGGCTTTCCCGGAGTGAGACCAAAGCAAGTTCGGCGGCGACAAAGATGCCCTGGATCCCCACCAGAAGAAAGATCAGCAGAATATTGACGACGACGTTAGACATCGCTGGAGAACGTCAAAGGTCTGTCACAGTCGGCGTCGCCGGTCACCTGAGCAAGCCTAGTGAACTTATCGGCAGCGAGTATGGCCGGTGCCGAGAACCCGCTTGCGACACCCTCGCGTCGCTGAGTTGGATGAGGCTCATGGCCGATTCGAACGCCACCAACGACATACCAGATGACGGCCCGTCGGCACTGCCTACCGCGCGCAGCTTCCCCGACGGAGTGCCGATTTTGATCGACGCAGAGGCGGGCATCACGCTCCGGGCCCCTGGCAGACACGACCTCGCAGCGATCGTGGAGCAGTGCCGAGATCCGGGGATGATTCGCTGGACCACGGTCCCGACTCCAGCCGAGGGGTACCAACTCCGCGATGCCGAGGAATTTCTCACGGTCATTGCGGCTGGGTGGACTAGCGGTCAACGACTCGGCTGGACTATTGAGGGTCAGCGAGGTTCTACACGCGGCTTTTGCGGCAGCATCGACCTTCGCATCGAAGGTGACGGCGTCGCCGAGGTGGGCTTCGGCTTGCACCCTGAGGCGCGTGGCCGCTCGATCATGACCGCGGCCTTGAACTTGGTATGCGACTACGGATTCGAGGTGGCGGGACTAGAGGTCATCCGGTGGCGGGCGGCAGTCGGCAACTGGGCGTCTCGGCGGGTTGCTGCAAAGGCCGGCTTCGTCTTTGATGGCAGTGTTCGGCGCCTGCTCGTGCACCGCGGCGAGCTGCTGGATGGTTGGATCGCCACATTGACCCGCGCTGATCCGCGAACGCCGCAGTCGTGGCTCCATCCGGTCGATCTCAGGGGGGATGGCGTACGACTGAGAGCTTTCCGATCTTGGGACGTCGACCGGATTGTAGAAGCGTGCTCGGACCCGGATACCTCCTATTGGCTCGGCTCGATGCCTCAGCCCTATCAGCGTGACAGCGCACGGGCGTACCTGGAGGGCATCGCGGAGCTAGCCGCCCGAGGCGTGGGCGTGGCTTGGTGTATCGCTGATCCAGAGGACGACAGCTGCTTGGGCTCGATCACCCTGGACGGTCTGGGCGGCTATGCGAAGCGCGGCGAGATCGGCTATTGGGCGCATCCGAATGCAAGGGGTCGGCGCGTCGTCACGGAAGCTGTTCGGCTGGTGACTCGGCATGCGCTGGACTTTGGGCTTGCGACCTCGCTATTGATTCGTTGCGCAATCGGCAATGCAGCTTCGCGTCGTGTTGCGGAACGTGCTGGCTATCGGGAGATCGGAGTCCAGCCCGCCTCAGAACCACTGCGTGATGGTCAAATCACCGATCTCGTGCTGTATTCCAACCCGTAGCCTGTGTGCACTTTCCTGCGAGCTGCTCGCGCAATGCTGACGCTCGCGGCACGACAGGTTTTCCGTACGCATTGGCCACAGAGCTGCCGCGGTTGGCGAGTTATGGGAAGATCTGCGGGTGACATTGCGGGTAAGCGTCATTGGCACGAACTACATGGGTGCAACCCATGCCGCCGGTATGGCCGAGTTCGGTCATGAGGTGATCGGGGTCGACATTGACGTCGATCGCATCAAGATATTGAACGCCGGACAGTCGCACATCTTTGAGGTCGGGCTCGAGCCGCTGTTGGAGAGGCACACCGCGTCTGGGCGGCTGCGATTCACTACCGATTACGCCGAAATTGCCGACTGGGCTGACGTGCACTTTCTGGCGCTCGGCACTCCATCGGAACCCGACGGTGCTGCCGATCTGAGCCAGTTGCATGCCGCAGTCGATACGTTGGCACCGCTACTGACAGAGCCGACGTTGGTGGTTGGCAAGTCCACCGTGCCGGTGGGCACTGCCAGCGCGCTGGAGAAGCGAATGCGCGCGCTGGCGCCGGCTGGCGACAGCGTTGAGATGGCCTGGAATCCGGAGTTCCTGCGCGAGGCGTACGCCGTGGAGGACACACTGCGACCCGACCGACTGGTCTTCGGCACCCACTCTCGTCACGCCTTGGAACTGCTGGAAGAGCTCTATGCGATTCCCATCAGTGATCGTGTCCCTGTCATTCGGTGTGACATCGCCACCAGCGAATTGATCAAGGTGGCGGCCAATGCG
Source organism: Propionibacteriaceae bacterium (assembly GCA_036566085.1). GTDB lineage: Bacteria > Actinomycetota > Actinomycetes > Propionibacteriales > Propionibacteriaceae > Microlunatus. Next base: position 8,361 of record DATCXA010000254.1, on the reverse strand, counting down.
TTCCTGGCGACCAAGATCAGCTTTATCAACGCCATGGCGCAGATGTGCCAGGCTGCCGGTGGTGATGTGGTCTTGCTAGCTGATGCGCTTGGCTACGACAAGCGGATCGGGCGGGAGTTTCTCAATGCCGGTTTGGGATTCGGAGGCGGCTGCCTGCCCAAAGACATCGCGGCGCTGGCCGTACGCGCCGACGAGCTTGGCGTACATGTGCTGAGCGATTTCATTCGATCAGTGGAGGCCATCAACGCCGGCCAACGGACGGAGCTTGCCGAACTGGCTATCGGCCAGGCTGGTGGCAGTGTGGCCGGGAAGCGAATCGCAGTGCTGGGGGCGGCGTTCAAGCCGGGCACTGATGACACGCGCAACTCTCCTGCGCTGACCGTGGCCGATCAGTTGCATGCCTGTGGAGCTGACGTACGGATCTATGACCCGCAGGCCCGACTGCCACCGCGGGAGGGCTTTACCCAGGTAGCCAGCGTCGAGCAGGCGCTGCTTGGCGCCGAGGTGGTGCTCCACCTCACTGAGTGGCCGGAGTTCCGGCAACTCGATCCAGAACGCCTCGGAGAACTGGTCGCATCCAAGGTGATCATCGACGGCCGCCTCAAGCTGCACGCCCCCACGTGGCGTAACGCGGGCTGGAAACTGGTCCAGATCGGCCGCGCCACCACCCTCTGACTCCTTGCTCGGTGATTCCCTGACGCCGACTCACTAACTCCCTAGACCGACTTGTCAGCGTTAGGTGGTTGGTACGCCCAGAGCTTTGAGATCAGCGACGATCACGTGTGGCTCAAAACGAACTTCGAAAGCACCCAGCGACGACTGATGACAACTCCCCGTTCGCGTCGCATGTCTGCCTGCCAGTGGGCGACGTCCATGTGATGTGAACCATCGATCTCCAAGACGATGATCTCTCCGGACGGCAGATCCCATTCACAGTCCAGAAAGCGCCAGTTGCCTTGTTGGTCTCGACGCCTGATCTGGCGATTCGGAGGAACGAGACGATGTCGCCGACAGATAACGGCAACATCGAGCTCTCCTAGGGAGTGCGCACCACCGGCGACATCAACAAGAGCGGCCCGAAGATGAACCTTGTGACGCACGCGCCCGACATAGCTGAGAGCCTGATCGAGCTCGGCCGGTGTACATAGCCTCTGCTGGACCGCAGCGGCGAGCATCAAGCAGGCAAAACGTGGCCATGGCTGCCACGCCGCTGCGTCAATTACAGATCTGGGATCTTCGGTGCGTGCGAGACCGCGATCCCGAGTCCAGCGTTCTTCACCTAGCCGTCGGGATTCGTGAACGACAACGCCAGGGAATCGCGTAACCTTCGCACCTCGCGGGACAAGCAAATGTATCTGGTTGGCTTCCGTCGCAACAGGCTTGAAACCAGCCAATTCCAAAGAAGTGTGACTGCACAAAGCCGCGATAGGGCTCGCGTCAAGGACTGCGATCCACATCAGCTGTCGACGGCTCGGCGGAGCGTTTCGAAGAAGAAGCACCTTGTCGCCCCAAGCAGTCCATCGCTGGGCATCTAGCTGATTTCGGACATAGGAGCGATGCAGGCCAATGGCACGACACTGGTCGCGACGCATGACACCGTTTTGCAGCCGAGCCAGGCGGCTCAGCTCAGGTAGTCCATCTGTAGCGGGGTACACGGCCCCGATTCTCAATGGCTTGGGCGCGCGTACGGAACCTAGCGGAGAGAGATCTGTGGATAACTCATCCAACATCTCCGAGTTGTCAGAATCTCAGCACCACATTTGGTGCTCAGATTCTGACAAGTCGGTGTGAGGGGGGGTCCGGGTGAATGAGTCAGGCGAGGCGGGCGGTGAGATTCTTGTCGAGGGTGTCCAGGAATTCCTCGGTGGTGAGCCAGGGCTGGTCGGGACCGACCAGCGTGGCTAGATCCTTGGTCATGGCGCCGTCCTCGACCGACTTCACCACGACATCCTCCAAAGTCTCGCCGAACTTGATCACCTCGGGAGTGTTGTCGAGTTTGCCGCGGTGCTTGAGTCCGCCGGTCCAGGCATAGATCGAGGCGATGGGGTTAGTCGAGGTCGGCTTGCCCTGCTGATATTGCCGGTAATGCCGGGTGACCGTACCGTGCGCAGCCTCAGCCTCGACCGTCTTCCCGTCCGGAGTCATCAGCACACTCGTCATCAGGCCCAGCGAGCCGAACCCCTGGGCGACCGTATCGGACTGCACGTCGCCGTCGTAGTTCTTGCACGCCCAGAGGTAACCGCCGCCCCACTTCAGTGATGCGGCCACCATGTCATCGATCAATCGGTGTTCGTACGTCAAGCCCGCGGCCTTGAAGTCAGCCTCGTACTCACTGGCGTAGACCTCGGCGAAGATGTCTTTGAAGGCTCCGTCGTACGCCTTCAAGATCGTGTTCTTGGTCGACAGATAGACCGGATATCCCCGCTCCAACCCGTACGCGAAGCAGGCATGTGCGAAGTCGGCAATCGAGGCATTGAAGTTGTACATGCCCAACGCCACACCACCATCGGCGGGGTAGTTCGCCACCACATGCTGGATCGGCTCGCCGCCGTCCTCGGGAGTAAAGGTGATCGTCAGCTGACCTGCACCGGGCACCTTGAAGTTGGTCGCCTTGTACTGGTCGCCATGCGCGTGACGGCCGATCACGATCGGCTTCGTCCAATTGGGCACCAAGCGCGGGATGTTAGAGATGATGATCGGCTCCCGGAACACTACGCCGCCCAAAATGTTCCGAATAGTGCCGTTGGGTGAGGTCCACATCTTCTTGAGATTGAACTCCTTCACCCGCGCCTCGTCCGGAGTGATCGTCGCGCACTTCACACCGACGCCGTGTTTCTTGATCGCATTCGCGGCGTCGACCGTCACCTGGTCGTCGGTCTCATCGCGATGAGTAATGCCGAGGTCGTAGTAGTCGAGGTTCACGTCGAGATAGGGATGGATGAGCCGGTCCTTGATGAACTGCCAAATGATGCGCGTCATTTCGTCGCCGTCGAGTTCGACGACGGTGCCCTCGACCTTGATCTTCGCCATGCCGCCAACCTATCGAACGACTACGCGGAGCCTTGACGGACTCACACCGCCCACGGCGGCCGGTAGACCAGGTCAACTCGATCCTGAGGTCGCTGTTCTTGCTCGTACGCGTCCTCACTCGGCATCCAGTCGGTCAGCCAGCGTTCCATCATCTCGGGCCCGTCTCGCTCGCGGGCGCGTGCCAACCGGATCTGGTACGGCACCTCGATCCAGATCGTAAAGTCCCACGGAACCCCCAGCCGTACGTCGGTGGAGGAAACCCCCTCAACGACGACCGGAACCCCAGTCGGGACGGTGCGCCATTCCGCGCCGACATTCCGGAAGAAGTCCCAACGCTGATATCGGCCTGGTCGCCCGGCAAGCAGCGGCCTCAGAATCTGATGAACGAACCGATCTCGTTCCCACCCGCGGACATCAGGGCGAGCGAAGTCGTCGATGTGTACGACCACCGACCCGGGTAGGGCCGCCGCAATCCGAGCGGCCAGCATGGTCTTGCCAGTCGCACCCTTCCCGTCAACCCCGATCCAACAGGTGCCTCCTCGCCCTCGGAGCGCCGCTACGGCGGCGGCGACCGGGTCTAGCTCATCACTGAGATCCACCACAGACCTCACCGTGCCAGTGCTGTTCGGCCTTGCTAGCGTCACCCTACGTATTCCTCGCGATCGCAAGCCTCGGCCTTGCGCGAGCGATCACCAGGTACCTGCCCCGCCCAGCTCGGAGGAGAGTTCGTGAGCGCACCCGTAAAGATCGCTGTCACTGGCGCCGCCGGCCAAATCGGCTACAGCCTGCTGTTCCGGATTGCCAGCGGTGCAATGCTCGGCCCCGATCAGCAGCTGGAGCTACGCCTTCTTGAGATCACGCCGGCACTCAAGGCGCTAGAAGGTGTGGTGATGGAGCTCGAGGATTGTGCTTTCCCGTTGCTGAGCAACGTCGAGATCGGAGACGACCCCGACACGATCTTCGAAGGGGCCAACCTGGCCTGCCTTGTCGGCGCGCGACCCCGCACTAAGGGCATGGAGCGCAGAGATCTGTTGGAAGCAAACGGTGGAATCTTCAAGCCGCAGGGCCAGTCTCTCAATTCCCACGCTGCCGACGACATCAAGGTGCTGGTAACCGGAAACCCGGCCAACACCAACGCCCTGATCGCCATGAGCAACGCACCCGACATCCCCGCCGAGCGGTTCAATGCGCTAACCCGCCTTGACCACAATCGAGCCAAGGCGCAGCTGGCGGCAAAGACAGGGGCCAGCGTCACTGACGTCACTCACCTGACGATCTGGGGCAACCACTCCACAACCCAGTACCCGGATCTGTTCAATGCCTTGGTACGCGGGCAAAAAGCGGCCGAGTTGATCAACGATCAGGAATGGCTGGAATCCACCTTCCTGCCCACAGTGCAAAAGCGCGGCGCGGCAGTGATCGAAGCAAGGGGTGCCAGTTCGGCAGGAAGTGCCGCCAACGCGACTATTGACCATATGCGCGATTGGGTGCTCGGGACGGCGGAAGGCGATTGGGTGTCGATGTCGGTACCATCCGATGGGTCCTACAAGATTCCCGAAGGTCTCATCTGCTCGTTCCCGTGCTCTACATCCGGTGGCGGCTACCAGATCGTCAATGGTTTGGAGATCAACGACTTCTCCCGCGGCAAAATCGACATCAGCGTTGCGGAGCTGGAAGAGGAGCGTGATGCGGTCCGAGCACTCGGTCTTATCGGCCAGCGAGAGGTTAGGTAACCCATCCTGCGTAACACTGGTTGCCATGACTGAAAGCCAGCAACCGAATCCGTTCAGCCGCGAGGGATCGAGTCCCGCAGACGGGCTCCGCTCCGATTCCGGCCCTGGCGAGGGTGCGCCGCCGTACCAACCCTCCGGTGGGGAATCGAACGATCGATACTCGGGTGACTGGCCGTCATATCCTGCCGGCGACCCATACGAAGGGCCTGCCCTCGATCCGTACGGCAGACCAGCGAGTGGTGGTCCATATGACCGCTCCGGCGCCGATTCGATGTACACCGGGCCCGGCTTGAACTCTCAGCCGATGCCGACCTACGGCGATCCCGGCCAGCCCTACGGCGAGTCGCCTTACGGCAATCCCTACGAGGCCAATCCGTACCAGACAAATCCCTACGAGGCCAACCCGTACCAGACCAGCTTCGGCGGGGTGAGCCCGTACGGCGCGGCGCCAACCCCGACCCCGACCGCCACACCCCACCCGCAGGCGGCGCTGGCTCTCATTCTCGGCATCCTCGGCACAGTCTTGGGATTTAGCTGCATCATCGGAGGCCTAGTTGGAATCGGCGGCATTGTTGTCGGTCGTCGGGTGAAGAACGAGATCGACGCGCAGCCGGGCCGCTACACCGGCCGCTCTCAGGCCATCGCGGGACTTGTCACCGGCATAATCGGGGTATCGATCTGCGTTCTCGCGACGCTATTCATCGTGCTGGCGATCATCGCTGGCATCTCCAATGCGAACTTTTGACAGACTGAAAAATCAGCCTGAGAGGCCTTCTGTGACTTGTCGGGGTGCGCGGCTCGCTAGGCAACAATGGCTGGCCATGGCCAAACCCCCACGTATAAAATCCCTCCGCTCAACACAGTCCCGAGATCCCCTTTCCTGCGACGAACAATCTTCAGACCGGCGCTCCTAATTCTCGGCAAGATCGTCACGATCATTGCTCTCGTCGGCCTCGGCTTGCATTCGTGCTGTGGCTCCTGTTTGCTCTTATTTTCGCGGCCCGGCGGAGTGGCCTGTGATGATCCACCGGCTGGGCCGGTCGGCTGCGCCATGGGGACGGCGTAGGTAACAATGGGGCGCATGACCAATCCGTACGAAGAGCAGCAGCCCCCGGCCCAGCCGAGCCCTCAGCCTCCTTACCCACCGTCGGAGTCGTATCAATCGGGGCAGTACCAGCAGCCCGCCGGGCAGCCGACGCCATATAGCCAACAGTCGCCGATGCCCTACGGTCAGCCGTACGGAGCGCCGCCACAGGAGCACCCACAGGGAACCATGATCCTGATCTTTGGGATCCTCGGCATCTTCATCACGATATTCGCCCCGATTGCCTGGTACTTGGGCAACAAGGCCAGGGCGGAAATTCAGGCGTCGGGCGTTCACTACACCAATGAGCAGAACATCAGCATTGGCCGAATGCTAGGCAAAGTGTTTACGATCATCGCCATCGTATCCATTGCCCTGGTGATCATCTTCTGGATTATCATTGCGGCCATCGCGGCAAGTCAGGGTTGACCGTTGGCCTGAGCACCCATCGGCCTGGGCATGGCGCTGAAATTGGTTAGCCGCTATTGCGGCTCAGCGGCCCTCCGGTACGACGATCGCTAGTGCAATGATCGCCACTGCACCGACCGCCAGCACGGTGACGTCGAAGGCCTTGGTACGCACCTGGAGCAACCCCGCGTCACGACTCGGCAACGCGATCCGTTCCACCGCCCCAATGCCTAAGGCAGCGCCGATAAGCAGGCATCCGAGGCGCCAGGTGGATTCGCCCAGGAAGCTGACCACCAGGCCGGCGACGACTCCGATCACCACAATCAGCAGTGGCCATTGCCGCAGTGATCGTGCCGCGGCGCTCGATTCAGACCGGCGCCGCACGAGCCACCAGATGTTCGGCGCGTTCTACGACATTGCTGAGCAACATGGCGCGCGTCATGGGCCCGATGCCACCTGGTACCGGCGCCAGCCAGCTCGCCACTTCCCGTACGCCTGGATCAAGATCACCAACCAGTCCGGCATCGGTACGGGTAATGCCAACATCGATACAAACCGCACCCGGTTTGATCATTTCCGCAGTGACCAGACGTGGCCGACCGGCCGCGGCCACCACGATGTCAGCCTGTTGAGTGTGCCGGGCGATATCGATGGTTCCGGTGTGGCACAGCGTGACCGTCGCGTTCTCGCTTTTGCGTGTCAGCAGCAGTCCGAGTGGGCGGCCAACCGTCGTACCGCGGCCGATCACGCAAACCTCTGCTCCGTTGAGTTCGATGCCATTGCGGCGGAGCAGCTCCACGATTCCGCGCGGCGTACACGGCAACGGGCCCCGCTCACCTAGCACGAGCTTGCCGAGGTTGACCGGATGCAGACCGTCGGCATCCTTGTCAGGATCGACTAGAGCGAGAGCGGCGTAGTCATCGAGCTGACTCGGCAGCGGCAGTTGGACGATGTAGCCGGTACATGCCAGGTCGGAGTTCAACTCCGCAATAACGCCGGCCAGCTCCTCTTGGCTCGTCGAGGCCGGCAGCTCCACCTGAATTGAGGCGATACCCACCTCTGCGCAGTCTCGGTGCTTGCCTCGCACGTACGCGTGGCTGCCCGGATCGTCGCCGACGAGCACCGTACCAAGACCCGGAACGTAGCCCCGCTCCGCAAGTGCCGCCACCCGAACTCTCAGCTCAGACTTGATGGTTGCGGCCAGGGCCTTACCGTCGAGAATCTGCGCCGTCATATGCACACCTTCAGTTGATCGATGGTCAGTGGAAGAAGTGTCGCGCGCCAGTGAAATACATGGATGTTCCGGCCGCCTGGGCGGCGGCTATGACGTCCTCGTCACGGACCGAGCCGCCGGGCTGCACGATGGCCGTTACACCTGCGGCGAGCAGGATCTCGGGTCCATCGGCGAACGGAAAGAAGGCATCGGACGCAGCGACCGAACCCGCGGCACGGTCGCCGGCCCGTTGCACGGCCAGCCTGCAGGAGTCAACCCGATTCACTTGCCCCATCCCGACGCCGACGGTCGCACCGTCGCGCGCAAGGAGGATTGCGTTCGACTTCACACTGCGGGCGGCCTTCCAGGCGAACTCCAGATCGGCCAAGGTCTCCGCCGACGCTGGCTGGCCGGCGACCAGCTTCCAGTTGACGGCTCTGTCATGATCAGCGTCAACGGTGTCGGAGAGTTGGACAAGCAGGCCGCCATCGATACGCCGGCTCTCGGCGCCGCCCCGAGCGGGCCGCTCTACTACTAGGATTCGGAGATTCTTCTTGGCGGCAAGCACCTCGACCGCGCCGTCGGCATATCCGGGGGCGATGATCACCTCGGTGAAGATCTCCGCGACTTGATGGGCCATTTCTACACTGACCGGCTGGTTGGCCGCGACCACACCTCCGTACGCCGAGACGGGATCGCAGGCATGCGCCTTTCGATGAGCCTCGGCGATATCGGAGCCGATAGCGATGCCGCACGGGTTGGCATGCTTGATGATCGCTACGGCAGGCTCATCGAAATCGCCCGCAGCCCGGCGCGCCGCGTCGGCATCGACGTAGTTGTTGTAGGACATCTCCTTGCCGTGCAGTTGCTTTGCCTGGGCGAGGCCCTTGGGC
>DATCXA010000250.1:0-3903 GCA_036566085.1 Propionibacteriaceae bacterium | reverse complement strand
CGCTGCCGTTAGTGATCTCGGGGCTGCGAAGCGCGACCCTGCAGGTTGTTGCGACCGCGACGGTTGCTGCCTACAGCTCCGGGGAAGGCCTAGGTCGGCTGCTCATTACCGGCAACGCAACCCGTAACTACTCCGAAATGTTTGCGGGCGCCTTCATGGTTGCCGCACTGGCCATCGTTCTGGATATTTTGCTGGGCGGACTCGGATGGCTTGCCAGCCGCCATGCCAACCCGGTACGTCGCCCCAGCCCGGGAGACGAGATGATCGACCAACCCTCGCAAACCCAACTTAACCTAGTCGGATAGTGGATTTATCCGGAAGCTATATGGAGAGGTTTCCTCAATGAAGATCAGACAATCACTCATTGGTGCAGGAATTGGCATCGCTGCGCTACTTCTCGCAGCATGCGGCGCCAATAACAATCCGCTGAGTGAGGCGACCTCACCGCAGCCTTCCTCATCGGGTTCGGCTTCGGGAAGTGCCGCGAGCGGACCCATTGTTGTGGGCTCTGCGGACTTTACTGAATCCAAGATCCTGGCTGAGATCTACTCCCAGGCGCTGAAGGCAAAGGGTCTCGAATCATCGACCAAGCTCGGCATCGGATCCCGCGAGATCTACATCAAAGCGCTGCAAGACGGCTCGATCACCGCCGTACCTGAATACACCGGCAACTTGCTCCTCAACTTTGACACCAATGCCACGGCGACCACCGCCGAAGAGGTCGAGAAGTCGCTGCCAGCTGTGCTGCCGCCGGGACTCAACGTTCTGAAAAGCTCGCCGGCTGTCGATCAAGACGTCTATGTGGTCACCAAGGACTTTTCGGCGCAGCATGGGATCACCTCGCTGGAGGACCTGAAGAAGATCGCGAGCACCTCAACTCTGGGCGGTCCGCCGGAGCTTGAGAAGCGGGCGTATGGACCTCCAGGGCTGGAGAAGATCTACGGCGCCAAGTTCAAGGCCTTCCGCCCGTACGCAAAGTATCCGCCGAAGATCAGTGACCTGGACAGCAACAAGATTCAGGTCGCGACCTTCTTCACCACCGACTCGGTGATCTCGGAAAAGGGTTACGTCGAGCTCGAGGACCCGCAGTCGATGATCCTTCCGCAGAACGTGATACCGCTGGTGCGTACCGATGTGGCTGACAACGCGACCGCGGCAGCGGCGCTAAACGCCGTCCAGGCTGCGCTGACGACCGATGATCTTATCCAGCTCGACAAGAAGGTTGATACCGAGCACCAGGATCCTGCACAGGTCGCGGGGGAGTGGCTAAAGAGCAAGGGACTCGCCTAACAGTTTCGACCATATGCGCGCTGAGCCTGTCGAAGGGCTCAGCGCGTACGTGCAATGCCGGGAACGGGCATCATTCGGCGTCGGCCGGTGCGGCCTGGTTGTCGCGCTCGTCCCGGTCCGCCCACTCCAGCAGCTCGTCGAGCCGATAAGGGTGGTCGTCGATGTCGGCGTGCAGGTCACCCACTTCGGCGTATCGAGCTGGCATTGTTGCGATAGTGAAGTCCTTGGGGTCTGCGTCGGCGATCTCGCCCCAGCGGAGTGGAGCGGAGACCACACCCTCGGGCGTGCCGCGTACCGAGTACGCGCTGGCGATGGTGTGGTCACGGGCGTTCTGGTTGTAGTCCACGAATATCGAGCCGGGATCTCGATCTTTACGCCACCATGTCAGGTCAACCATTCCGTCGGCTCTACGCTCCACCTCGCGCGCAAAGGCCCAGGCCGCGCGGCGTACGTCGGGGTGTCCATGATCAGGGAAGATCCGTACGTAGATGTGCAGACCCTTTCCGCCGGAGGTCTTGGGGTAGCCCACCGCCCCAAGCTCATCGAGCAACTCATGCACGATCACTGAGACCCGCTTCACGTCGTCGTACGTAGCGACGGGCATAGGGTCGAGATCGATTCGCCACTCGTCGGGGGATTCAACATCATCGCGACGGGAGTTCCAGGGATGGAACTCCACCGTCGACATCTGCACCGCCCAGATCACATCGGCCACATGATTGACGCACAGCTCGTCGGCGTCTCGATTGAAGCGCGGAAAGTGCACCCGTACGGTTTCGACCCACGGAGGCGCCCCATGCGGCAATCGTTTCTGATGGACCTTTTCGCCGTCGACGCCATCGGGGAAGCGGTGCAGCATGCACGGCCGGTGATAGAGGGCATTGACGATGCCGTCGGAGACCGAGATGTAGTACCGAGCAAGATCAAGTTTGGTCTCGCCGCGTGCCGAGAAGTAGACCCGGTCCGGATTGCTGATCTTGACGACCCGGTCTTCGACCTCCAGCTCGATGCGCTCCGTGGCCATGTCCGCCACAGTAACGCCTCATCTCTTACGCCGAGTTGTCAGAGTCTGAGAGTGCTATAGCCCTTTGAGAGTCTGACAAGTCAGCGGGCTCGGAGCCAGGCGAGCACGGCCAATACTCGGCGGTTGTCAGAGCCGAGGTCCGGTAAGTTGATCTTGGCGAAGATGTTGGAGATGTGTTTCTCGACGGCTCCGCCAGTCACCACAAGACGCTCCGCGATGGCTGCATTGCTGCGTCCTTCGGCCATCAGAGCCAACACCTCCCGCTCCCGAGCGCTGAGGGCGCCGAGCGGATCGGTTCTGCGCCGCGCTACCAGGAGCTGTGCGACGACCTCGGGGTCGAGCACCGTGCCGCCGGCGGAGATCGTTCGCAGGGCGTCAACCAGGGTGTCCAGCGAGGTGACTCGGTCCTTGAGCAGATATCCCACCCCGCCGCGGCCGTCGGAGAGCAGCACGTCGGCGTAGGAAAGCTCGACGTACGCCGACAGCATCAAGATCCCCAAATCGGGCTGCGATTTGCGGGCCTCGACGGCCGCCCGCAGCCCGTCATCGGTCATACCCGGCGGCATCCGAACGTCGACAATGGCAACATCGGGCCGCTGCTCCGAGACCGCCCGCAGGAAGCTCGGCGCATCTTCGACAGCAGCTACTACCTCGCAGTCGACCTCCGTCAGCAGCTGGACGAGGCCCTCTCGAAGCAACACAGAGTCATCGGCCACCACCACCCGCACGCCCTAAACGCTGCCACAAGTCAGCCTCTGTCGAGCGGAATCGTCGCGGTCAACACCGTGGGCCCACCGGCCGGTGATGAGAGGGTGAGTGTTCCATCCACACCCACCAACCGGTCGACGAGCCCCGACAGGCCGTGACCTTTGGCTGCTGATGCGCCACCGATCCCATCATCGGTGATGTTGATCACCGCCAGAGCGCCGACGCGGCGCACCTCGACCGAAGCGGAGTGAGCTTGACTGTGCTTTTCCATATTTGCCAGGGCTTCGGCAACAACGAAGTAGGCCGCATTCTGCGCAGCGTCAGATAACTGCACATCTTCGACCTCGACGGAGGTCGGTATGGTGTCGCGCGCAGCCAGGGCGGTGATCGCTGCCGCAAGGCCTTGTTCGGCCAAGATCGGCGGGGCGATGCCACGAGACAGCGTACGGATCTCCGCCAGCGCGTCTTGCGACTGCTTTAACGCCTCATCGAGCAGTGCCCGCGCCTGCACCGGGTCGTCGTCGAGCCGGCGTTGTGCGGCTGACAAGTCCATTCCCAACCTCACCAACCGCTGCTGCGGACCATCATGGAGGTCACGCTCGAGCCGGCGCAGGGTATGCACTTCCGCTTCGCCGGCCGCGGTCCGGCTTTGAGTCAGCTCGCTCACCTGCTGCCGTAAAGCTGGCGTTTCGTCGACCAGCAAGGCGTACGCCACGGCACCGTGCAACCGCACGAGTCCGCGCAGCAGCAACGGGGTAGTCAGCAGCAGCACGGTGCCCAACACGGTGTGGAACGTGACATCGGCGAAGCGCCCGGGGTAGCCCAGCAGGTCGGGCAAGCCTCGGTCGTTCTCCGGCAGCCAGCGGCTCCAGAACCAATAC
>DATCXA010000114.1:0-3956 GCA_036566085.1 Propionibacteriaceae bacterium | reverse complement strand
CACCGTCGGCCCCGCCATCAGCGCCTCCATCTGCGCCACCGTCGGCCCCGCCATCGGCACCTCCATCTGCTCCTCCGTCAGCGCCGCCATCGGCTCCACCGTCACCGCCCGTACCGCGGACACCCAAACCTCCGGTATCGGCACTACCATCGGCGCCGCCATCGCGAACACCTGAGATCCCGTCGGCACCGCCGTCAGCCGGGCCCTCGAGACCACCCTCGCCCTGCGTTGAGTCACTCATTTGGGGATCCTCCCTACGTCGTTGTTGCCCCGCTATCGGGCTCGGAAAGTTGGCGCCTGAGATGACGCTGCGGACCTACTGTCCCATCTCGGCGTGATACCCGATCAGCCGGGTCGCAAGCGGATATCGCAGACGCTGTTTTGTGTGTGCCTGCGACTAAGGTGCAAGGCGTGGCTGCCTCGTGGAACTCGCTTCTCAGTCATGAGGCGATCATTCAGATGGTGGGTCACGAGGCCTTCGCGAGGGCCATGGTCTCGGTCAAATCCGGCAATGTGTTCGACGTTGAATTCAACGCCGAGTCGCTCACCATCACTGGACGGGTCAAGGGGACCGTGCGGGATGACTACGCGGTCAAAGTGTTCTTGGCGAGCTCACGATCCGGCGCCATCAGCGTCTACCGCAGCCAATGCACCTGTCCGGTGGCCATGGACTGCAAACATGCCGCCGCCGTGCTCGTCGTGGCTCGCCATTTGATTGCCGGCAAAGCGGTGGAACGGCCCGAGTGGGAGAGAAGTCTCGAGAAGCTGCTGGCCGCTTCCCCGGCACCGCCGGTTGTCGATGTTGCGCCGTTGGCGCTGGAGTTTGGCGTTGAGCGCATTCCAGCGTTTCGCGGCTACTTAGGCCGCCAAGATCTTCGGATCCGCCCGGCCCGGCGCAGTCGTAGCGGCGGCTGGGTGCGCTCCGGAATCTCCTGGGATGATCTTGATTTCGTTGCCCGCTCGTATGTCCCATCCCAGCGCGAGCTGTTGCTGCAGTTCCGCGCGGCAGCTGGTGCGAGCGCGCGTTATGCGTTGCCGCGCAGCGCCTGGCTCTCCCTGGCTACGGTCAGCAGCGCCTTCTGGGGCTTGCTCGACCAGGCCGCCGCAATTGGGCTCATCATCCTCGCCGCGAAGCCGCTTCTGGGCCCGGTGCGCACCGAACATCAGGCAACAGTGATGCTCGATGCTCGCCGCGACCCAGACGTTGGATTACTGGTCGGCCCGCGCGTGCTGCTCGATGATCGCGAACTCGAACTGTCCTCACTTGGCGTTCTTGGCGATCCGGCACATGGAATCTTCCACGTTGGCAGCGAGGTCGGAGGCGTCCAGGAGCTGGTCGTGGCTCGGCTTGATCAACTGCTGAGTCGCGAGATGCGCCAGCTTCTGGTCGATCCACACTCGCTCATGATCCCGGCTGAGGACGAAGATCGGTTCTTGACCGACTTCGTGCCACAGCTACGTACCAAGATCAACATCACCTCCGCCGACCGATCGGTGCGGCTTCCGGACTACGTCGAACCGGTACTGGGTCTCACCGTGAACTTCCGGCCTGAACATCGGGTACGCCTCGACTGGAGCGTGGACTACGACGCCCCATCCGGTGCCAAGACGTATCAGATCGATGAGCCGCCTGAGCGGCAGAGCATCCGTGACCTTGTCGAGGAACGGCGCAAGCTGTCCGCGCTTCCCTTGCCGTACGTCGAAATTCCGCAGCTGGCAAACCCCAGTAAGGAACCGCTGCCGCTGCCGGCCGCCCACGTGCTGTTGGACGGCATGGCAGCGCTCAGATTCGTGGAACAGGTGCTTCCGCAGCTCGAACCTGCGGGAGTGCGGGTGAAGCTTGAGGGTGAGGTACGCGACTACCGCAAGACCAGTTCTCAGCCGACCGTCGAAATCGGGGCGGTCCAGCGGCCCGACTCGGCCGACTGGTTCGACCTGCGGGTCAAGGTTTCCATCGACGGCGAAGTAATTCCGTTTGAAGAGCTGTTCGTTGCCCTTACCGAAGGGCAAGACTTCCTGATCTTGGACACCGGGGTCTATTTCTCCTTGGATCGACCAGAGTTCAACCAGTTGCGTGACCTGATCGAAGAGTCCAAGGCTCTGCAAGATCATCATCGCCCGGAACTGACCATCAACCGATTCCAGGCGAGTCTGTGGGAGGACCTGACCAATCTTGGCGTAACCATCGACCAGTCGGCTCGTTGGGAGCAGACGGTCCGCGGTCTCACCGACATGTCCTCGATCGAGGAAATCGAGGTTCCGCCGACGCTGCAGGCCACGCTCCGGCCCTATCAGGTCGACGGCTTCCGCTGGCTTTGCTTTTTGTGGGCCCATCAACTGGGGGGCATCTTGGCCGACGACATGGGTCTCGGCAAGACGCTGCAGGCGCTCGCGCTGGTTTGTCATGCGCGCCTGGCCTGTCCCGATCAGGCGCCGTTCCTGGTCGTTGCACCCACCAGTGTGGTGTCGAACTGGTCCACTGAGGCGGCCAAATTTGCACCCCACCTCCGCGTTGTGTGCCTCACCGAATCTGAATCCAAGCGCGGCGCGCCATACACCGAAGCGGTGGCTGCCGCCGACCTGGTGATCACGTCCTACGCGCTGCTCCGGATCGACAACCCCAGGCTCGCCGAGCTGGACTGGTCAGGAGTGATTTTGGATGAGGCGCAGTTTGTGAAAAACCACCGGGCCAAGACCTATCAATGTGCCCGGCGCCTCACGGCACCGTTCAAGCTGGCGATCACCGGAACGCCGCTGGAAAACAGCTTGATGGACCTCTGGGCGTTGTTGTCTATTACCGCCCCCGGGTTGTTTCCGGATCCGGATCGGTTCTCTGAGTACTACCGTCGGCCGATTGAGCGCAGCAAGGATGTGATTCGACTGCACCAGCTGCGGCGTCGAATCCGCGCTCTGATGCTGCGCCGCACCAAGGAAAGCGTTGCGGAAGAGCTGCCGCCCAAGCAAGAGCAGACTGTCGAAGTCGAGCTCGACCCACGCCACCGCAGGATCTATCAGACTCACCTGCAGCGAGAACGTCAGAAGGTGCTGGGCCTGATCGAGGATCTCGATCGAAATCGCTTTACAGTGCTTCGCTCGATAACGCTGCTACGCAGGCTGAGCCTCGATCCGGCGTTGGTCGACGAGTCTCACAGCAGCGTGCCGGCGACAAAGACTGACGTGCTGCTCCAGGATCTCAGTGAGCTCGTCGGCGAAGGCCACCAAGCGTTGGTATTCAGCCAATTCACCAGCTTCCTGAGCAGAATCCGTACCCGCCTGGCTGATGCGGAGATCCCGTACGCGTACCTGGACGGGCGCACCAGGAATCGCGACCGGGTAATCCAGCAGTTTCGAGACAAGGTGGCATCCGTGTTCCTCATCAGCCTGAAGGCCGGTGGCTTTGGCCTCAATTTGGCGGAGGCCGATTATTGCTTTGTTCTCGATCCATGGTGGAACCCGGCCATCGAGGCGCAGGCCGTCGATCGTACTCATCGGATCGGCCAAACAAAGACCGTTATGGTCTACCGGCTGGTTGCCAAGGACACCATTGAGCAGAAGGTGATGGATCTCAAAGCGCGCAAGAAGGAGCTCTTTGAGTCGGTCGTCGGAGGCGAGGCGTTGACTGCTACCAAACTCACCGCAGACGAAATTCGGGGACTTCTCGGCGCCTAGCAAAGTGTTGTAGCGTTATCCGCGCCAGACAGCACGGAAGTTACTTGGGGGCCTGCTTCGAGATTCAAACACCCAGCCGAATGTCCGCTTTTTGACATGTCCAGAAGGTGACAATACGGGGTGGGGGGCTCGACACGATTTGGTCTCTTTCGCTAATTTCTTGCTGTGTCAGGAGTTGGTTAGCCAACAAATGACGGGCATCGCCCTTCGACAGCGTTCATTCTGAACGTTCCTCTTGGGGGAGGGAACGTCGGGGTGTGGTCGGGTGAGTGGTCTTCACGCTGCCG
>DATCXA010000182.1:0-6326 GCA_036566085.1 Propionibacteriaceae bacterium | reverse complement strand
CCTGGCCGGCGGCGTACGCGGCATGCCGCGCCGCCCCGCGCAGGTCACGAGCCGCGCCCATCGCATGGCCACCCGCCGCACGGGCCTGCATCATCGTGACCTCGCCACGCACCCAGGCCCGGGCATGCTCGATCGCCTGGCGGGGCCGCGGATCCTCGGGCCGAGCCGACTCGAAGAGGCCAAGCACGCGCTCCGCGCAGTCCGCCGCCCAGAGGGCCAGGAGATGGTGGTCCGCGTCGGTGAGGGTCCCACCGCGGCGGATCGTCACGAAGCGAGGGTCTCTGACCTTCGGGAGGATCACGGTCGGCCTTCCTTCCTGTCGGCAATCGCCCCACATCCGAGGAAGCGCATCCGCGACCGTACACACCCGCAGCAGATCACTGCCCGCTCAGGCATCTTGAGTTCGTTGAACAAGGGGAAACGAGAACTCCAGGCTTGAACGTCGACCACATCACGGGAGTTAGAACAATCGCACGAACGGAGTCCGAAGAAAGAAACTCATATCCGCCCATTCGAATAAGCAAGCGCTAAGAACCGCCTTCCCCGAGACATTTTGCATATCCCAGTCCCCACCTACTTCCCTCAGCGCCACCTGCCTGCCGCCCTCGCGAAGCTCCACACCCATAAGCTTAGGTACGAAGGTGACATCCAATCCGGAGAAAGACACATGTCTCCGTGAGTACCGCCATGCCGAGAAAGCCTCGATGCCGAAACCGGTTTCATCAAATCGCCCAGATACTCCACGCTTGAGAAGCTTCTGCGACATGTACCCGGGCGCTCCGAAGTCTTCCAGTTCCATGACGACACCATCAGAGAGGATCAGCTTCCACCGCTCGTGCCTTTCTGCTATCGAGCAGTATGTCGGCACGCGACGCAGGCGACCGAATCAACGTAACCGTGCCCAGCGGTGTAACGGCTTCGCCATAGACCCCTTCTTTTTCGCACTGGCCCCTCCACTTACCAAGCGTCACGTTCCTTGTGAGTTTCACTCGTCCACGCCCCATCTCATTAGGAACCATCAGGAAGCCCCCGACTTGGAAAGATCCATCAGGAGTAGTCCGGTAATTATCAAGGCGACGGCTGCGAGCGCCCCAACCCTTTGCCCCTTCTTCCACTCATACCAATCACGTTGCCCTCTGGTCGAAAGAATTAGACAAAGTACGCCGGACACCAAGGTCGCAACCCCGAGCAATCCCATAGCTGCCCCCATCAATATTCGTCAGAGCGGACTCAGCACCCCGTAGCCTGATCGTGCAGCTTTCCACTGATCGGTTGGGTGGTGGCGCCCAGTGGCGCCCTACCGGCCTCGTCCCCCTTCTTGGGCGAGAGTACGAGGCCCGCGTCGGTGTTCGCGCACCGCAGCCGCAGTCCGCCTCGGCCACGCCGTCGTACTTAGACGTCGTCTCAGTTGGAGGCGAAGCAGAGCCGGAAGCGGGCCAAGGTGCCTTACTTGGATCGGGTTGTGTCGAGGGCCTCGTGTGAACGATCATCAGGCGGTGAACACGGACTACTGGGTGGTGCTCACGGACACGGAGCGGGAGCAGTGGGGGTACGTGCCTCGCCAGACTCTCGGACCGCTGAGCTTTGGTACCGAGCGGCATGAGGCCATCACGGCCATGGCGAAACATGGATTTTCAGCTGCGGAGAGCGAGATCGAGCGCTGGAACCCCCAGCGTGCCCAGTGGCGGGTCGAGTTTCGCAGGGCTGAATCAGACGATCGACGACCTGCGGTGAAGTGTTACTTCGTCGAAGGCGTGGGATTGACGTGCGCAAAACCTCTCCACCGCCGCGCGCGGAGCGAACTACGTGTACAACACTCGAAACGACGACGTAGCGTGGCTCCGCTACACGGCGGACGGTGGGACATGGTACACGTGCCTGCCGCCCAACTCGATTGACCACTTCGACGCGGAAGAGGTGCTCACCGGCATCAAGATCACCTCAGCCTCGTCCTGCTGATCGGTCGGCTGGATCTTGAAGGACGCCGCGATGGTGCCTACCCCGGGGCGTGAAACAGAGCCCGCTGAGTCTTTGAAGGACGGTCGCCAGGGTCTCGGAGTCCCAGGCGCACCGTCGCTGTGCCCACGACCGTGGCGAGTGACCCAAAGGCTCTCGCCGTCGCCGGATTCAGCTTGAGCGGGCCTCCAAGGCGACCATTGCAGGCTCGATGAGGTGACCAGACGCGGGCTTGGTCATGCCTGACACGGGAATTGGCCTGCCGGCTTGATCATGTAGCGCAAAACGGTCGACGAACCACTCGAAGTCGTGCGTGCGGGTTTTGGCAAGTTCTGCGCGGCGGCGCCAGGCATCCCGTTGCTCAAGCAGGTGCAGAGCGGCCTGGATGTGGTCCGGAAACTCCGAGGCGTGCAGGCGTACCATCTCCAAGATCATCAGCTCTGGCAGGTAAGCAACACCGAACCGCAGGCAGTTGTGCAACAAAGCGGTGCGCGCCGAGGCCACGAACGCGTCGCGTTCGTGCGCAGGCTTGAACCGGTGGGCGATCTCGATGCCGGGTGCCAGGACGACCTCGGCACCGCTGCACCAAGCCCGCACGCTGAACTCCGGTTCGAACCCGCCGTAATGCATCATGCCCTCGTCGTACCCGCCGATGCGCTCAAATAGGGCACGTTCCAGTACGGTTCCGGCGGACGAGGCGATTTGGACGTGTGGTCCCGAGTCCGGCAAGGTGGTGTTCCAATGGGTTCCCATATGCGGCACGACCAGGCGGCAACCGAAGAAGCGCCTTGAGGAGTCCTGGGTGCAAATGGTGGTTGCCAGGATTCGCTGGGGTTCAATAAGGCGGCCTACCTCCCGGTCCCATGCAGGCGAGAACTGAACGTGAGCGTCGGTGATGAAGACCACGTCCCCGCGGGCATGCCGGACGGCCAGGTTACGTGCGGCCCCGACGCCCAGGTGTACGTCCGAGCGGATGACCCGCACCGGGACACGACCCGCTGATGCGCCGACGTTGGGCCGCCCCGCAGGCTTCGAGGAGTCGTCAACGATGACCACCTCGATGTCGCGGGGCGCTTCGCAGGATTCGAGGGCTGACGCGACAGTCTGCGCGACCCGCGCGCCTTCGTTGCGCGCGGGGAACACGACGCTGATTGCCGGCGTGCTGAGCACTGCAGGTCAGCAGTCCGTGATGGTGATCGGGGTTGTTGTCCCTGCCAGAGTTTCGCCGGGCAGGACCAACAGCAGGTCTGAGCGTTCAAGGCGCTCCCGCTCGGCGTCAGACAGGTTGAAACGTTCGGCGAATGCCCGCGGGTCATCGCGCAACAGACGGACTACCGCGTTCTCCCTGCATGCGGCGCGCAGGGCTTCACGCACGTTGTCGTTCTCGGACTTCTTCTTGCTCATGTGAGTCCCTTTCACTATGTGTGCGAACACTGTGGCTGTACCTTGCGGGAATCTCGCCACCGAACGGTCGGGGCGAGCTGGTCGACATGGGCTGCAATACGGTCTCGGTGCGGCAGCAGGTCGCCGATCATGTTCCGGATTTCCTCGTCGATGGGCAGCGACTGCCGGAATCCAAGCTCTCGCAGGCGCTGACTGTCCGGGCGGTAGTGGTGAGCTTCCGCCTCCACTCGGGGGTTGTCCAGCGGCTTGATCTCGACAGCGAGTTCGAATGATTCGCATGCCGCACGCACCAGCTGCGCCAAGTCGATTACGGACAACACCTCGCGCAACTGATTGAAGACCCGGTACTCGCTAACCGCTGGCGGGTGTTCGATCGCCAAGCTCAGGCACTGCATGGAGTCGGCGAGCGACAAGAATCCACGCCGCTGGGTACCCTTCCCGTAGGGCATGAGCGGCTTGCCAATAACCGCCTGGCAGCAGAATCGGTTGAGTGCGGTCCCGAATGCCTCGTCGAAATCCAGGCGGGTATTGAGTCGTGCGTCGGGGTCAAGCCAGGTGCCGTACACCACGCCCTGCATTACGTCGGTCGCGCGCAACCCCCAAAGTTGGCAGGCGAAGGCGACATTGTGAGAGTCGAATACCTTGCTCCAGTGGTACCAAGAGCCAGCTTGCCGGGGAAACGGGAGCTGGTCACGCCGGCCTCGATACTCGACTTCAAAAAAACCCTCTGGGATGTCCAGGTTAGGCGTGCCGTACTCACCCATGGATCCCAGCTTGACCAGATGAGCCTCCGGGCAGTGGTCACGCATCGCAAACAGGAGACTCAAGGTTCCGGAGACATTGTTGTGCTGGACGAAATCTGCGTGGTGAAAATCAATCATGGAGTATGGGGCGGAAGGACACTCAGCGAGATGTACCACCGCATCAGGCTTGAACTCCGCAAGGGCAGCACACAAAGCCGCATGGTCGCGCAGGTCCAGCGCGAAGAAGCGCATCGGTTTGCCGAAGTGCTCGCCAAAAGAGGCCCGACGCTCGTCCATGGACGCGATGGGGATGGCGCTCACAGAGTCCATCTCATCGACCCAGATCCGACGCAACAAAGCGTCGGCACCGCCAACATCGTGACCCTGACGGGCGAGGTGCTGTGCCAGAGTCCAGCCGAGATAGCCGTCCACTCCAGCGATGAACACTCGCACAGGTGGCCTCCAATGATTGAATGCATGTCGCAGGCAAGGTGGTGGACGTGCCGGACGCTACTGGATTACGTAGTCATTTTTGCCCCTTGAAGGGGAGAACCTCTCGCTGAGGGACAACTTCATACTCCAATTGGGTGATTATCTGGGAGGGGCGATCGAGATCTGTCCGGCCTTATCCGGTGAGGCCGAGGGCAGTCAGGGAGCTACGGCCGTCGCGGGCGGTGTGGCGGAGTGCAGCGGCGATGTTGGTGCGGCCGTCCTGACGGTGGACGTCGATTGCAAGGTTGCGCAGGCCGGCCATGATGCGTGGAAGGTGACCGACGTGGATCTTGGAGTCGTCCTCGCGGAACGTGCGGTCGCGGACCGCGGAGTCCCTGTCGGGCCGAGCCTCTCCGACCTCCTCCTGCCGGAGCGCAGCAAGGGGCGTGGGCGCTGCTCTACCTGGACTCGTGCGCGTTCTGATAGCCAGAGTGCCAGCGACCGAGGAGGACCGCATGCCCCGGTCCCGCACTACCGGACGTACGGTCTGCCGTGCCGGCTGCGCAGAGGCCCGTGCCGGATGGACATGCGCACGCGCCCGGCCGGGTGGAACCGCCCTCGGGAGGAAGCTGGTCAGCCAGGTGCACCCTAGACTCCGGCGTCGAGCAGTGTCATTCCCAGCTCGGGTGTCCGCCTGTGGTGGCTACGCGCACACTGCCGGTTTCCCGTTCGACCTGAAGTCCCAGCCAGCCCTCTGACGAGCCATCAAAACATGGGGCCGTCCTGCTTGCAGCCATTCGTTCGGCCGGCAATCCAAAGCGTCGTCATGGTGCCGCGTCTCACGTACCACCGCTGGCTGTCGGGGAGTTGCTGCTCCGGTAACGTAACGGTCATCCAGCTCCACCATCTGCGTATTTGTGACCGGCGTCGACGAGAGCGAACCCATGCGAGCGACCGAACCGATTGCAGACAGGTCGGAGACCTCGCTGGTCAAGCTGGCCCTGACCATCGCGCTCCACATCGTCGCCTTCGCTCTTCTGGAACTGAGTTGGATGGCGACCTTCGAGGCAGACCACCCCAACGCCTTTCCCGGTCGCCCCGATGAGAGCGACATCGACTTCGGCGTGAGGCTGATCGCGCTGTCGTTCCTCTCGGAAACCGGTGCGACGTTGACGCTCTGGAAGGTACGCACCATGCTCATCATGCCCGGGATGTACATGGCCCTCGCGACTATCCGGGTCATGATGATCTGGCCACACATGTACGTCTTGTAGGGACTTCTGGCGGGCGGCCGTGAAGAATCGGACGTGGTCTGTGGGGCCGCTACTGTCACGGTGACGGCTTGGACTGTCCCATCGCTTCAGTTGTCGCCACTCCCCGAGCCACACGGCACCCCTTGTCCGGCCCCGGTCCTGAGTTGCGGGCCTCCAGGGCCGGGGCGACGGTGAATGAGGGGCGTGGGCGGGGACGTGGCGCCGGTACCCGGCGGAAGCAGCTCGCCATTCTCGATGCCGCCGGCACTCCGCATGCGCGCCCGCAATCCCATAAGGAAGCGCACCTCGCACAGAAGCGGAGAGACCAATGGTGAACGGGCCCATGGGCAATCGCTCGCACGATGACCAGGCCGTCGAGTACACCGGCCGCTATGTAGTCATGCTCGACCAGGACGAGCCGGAACACGGGATGCAAGCACTGCGCTCGTCCGTCGGCATCGCGTCCACCGAACGCGTCCGCGGGGCCGAGCCCGAGAGCTCCGCCGAACTCCTGCAACGCCCCGATGTATCCGTGCTC
>DATCXA010000173.1:0-4938 GCA_036566085.1 Propionibacteriaceae bacterium | reverse complement strand
GATCGACAAGCCGGCTTGCATGGCGTTGTACTCCAGCACCATCTGCAGATAGATGGGCAGAGCGATCATCAGTCCACCGAGCGCTATTTGCTGCAGCATCTGCTGCGAGATCCCCAACCTGAAGTGCTTGGACTGGAACAGGCCCGGGTCGATCAGGGTCGGTTTCGCTTGCCGCTTACGACGGATCAGCCAGCGCGCGAAGCCGGCCAGCGCAACTGCCCCGCCGACCAAGATCGCCAGGACGTATTCTCCGCCCTCCTGCCAGACCAGGATGCCTAGCACGATGCCGCCCATTCCCAAGATCGACAGGATTGCGCCTACGTAGTCCACCTCGCGGCGGCCCGTGTAGGGCACGTCCTGCACCAGCTTGATGCCCGAAAGCACAACGCCAATGATCACGACCTCCAGGAGGAAGGCGATTCGCCAGGAGAAGTAGGTGGTAATAAAGCCGCCTAGCAACGGCCCGACTGCCGCCGCGATCGCGGCCGCCGCTCCGACGAGGGCGTAGACCTGCTTCTGTGCGGTGCCCTCGAAGTTCCCGTGGATGAGTGACTGCATCGCGGGCAGTAACAGAGACGCGCCAATCCCGCCGATTATGGCCCAGAAGACGATGATCGCGACGAGACTCTGGGCGAGTGTCATGGCGGCCGCGCCAATGGCGTATCCGAGCAGTCCGAGCACATAGGCGCGCTTGCGACCAATGAGATCGCCGACTTTGCTGCCGATGAGAATGAACGCGGCCGACACGAGCGCCTCGAGTGCGATCGCCCCCTGGACGCCGCTCACCGTCGTATCGAGATCCCGCACCACGGCGGAAATCGACACGTTCATGATCGACGTGTCCACGACGAGCACGAACATGGCCATCGCAAGGAGGATGGCGAGCCGTCGATTCAAAGGCGGTTCATTGGTGCTGCTTCCGCGGTCAGCTTCGGTCACTGAACCCCTTCGAGTCTGAGGATCTGGGCGTTCTGGGAGCGTTGTTGGATATCGCGATCCTTCACCACACCTCGCTCTGATCGATTCACCCATGACGGGTGATCAGCCGACCAGGCGCTACGACCTACCGTCGATTCGAACAGACCAAAGTGGTCAACTTCGAATCGGAGGCAGATTCCATGGCAAGCACCCAGTCCGTCAGCCCCTGGGCACACGGTATCGCTGTTTTCGCCGGCGTGGCCATGATCGTCGGCGGCGCCTTCCAGGCTCTCGAGGGCTTAGCGGGCATCATCAGAGACAAGTGGCTCGTCGTCCTGCCCAACTACATTTATGCCTTTGACATCACCGTGTGGGGCGTGATCCACCTTCTGGTGGGACTTGCGTTGGTTGTGATCGGCGTTTCGCTGCTAAGGGGTCAGACCTGGGCTCGCGTCGCGGGCATGATCGCCGCAGTCGTGTCGGCGATCTTGAACTTTGTCTGGTTGCCGTACTCGCCCTGGTGGGCCCTCCTGATTATCGCGGTGGACTTCCTCGTCATCTGGGCACTCGCGCAATACCTGCGGCAGCCCGTCTCAGCGTCATCACAAGATCGCGAAGGGGCGATGTCCTAAACGTCAGCCGCGGTCGGTTACGGACGCGCACCTGATGCGAAAGGAGGGGCGGTGTACGAGATCACTATGCGCGGTGCGCCGCCCCTCAACAACTTGACCGCACGCTTTCCGGCGATCACCTTGCACTCGTCGCCGGCAGCCACGGTGCTGTCCAAGCAGATTTCCGACCCGGCTGAGGTGGATGAGCTCACCGAGCGGTTACGTTCACTGGGGATTGCGCCACTGGAGGTGCGGGTATCCCCCCGGTGCTACGAGTTTCGCATCGAAGGGCGGCTAGGCCGTTCGATCTTGCGCTACCTGCGTTGGGCCTTTCGGCTGGAGAAGGAACGAACCGTGATCCGTGTGGCGACGCACCGGGAGCTGCGGATGATCTTGGAGCAACTTGCCGAGAGCGGTACTCAGATCGACCACTGCATACGCCGCTCTGCTGCTTGAACCCTCAGCTCGGCCGGCACCGCTATTTCCCTCACCATCTAGTACTCTGATGGATTGACATCGCGCCGTATCTCAATGAGATCGATGCCGGCATTCCGCAATGCATCAATGAGTCCCCACAGCCCAGCATCATCCAATTGCACCGCGTGCAAGATCGTGCCAGCAGGTTCTACGGTCTCGATTTGGTTGAAGTTCTCGAGCAGATCGAGCGGCACGGTGCCTGCGACTCGGATCTCGTAAGACGATTTGGCCATCTGCGCCTCGATCCGTGTCTCGGTGGATGCAGCAACACTGCCCGGGGCCTACGCTCCACGCCTCACCCGTTTCGGGTGAGTCCGGATTAAGACTCAGTCTGTGGCGCCTCTTGGGCAGCAGGCGAACGAATCTCTGCCGGGAGCATCACCGCGGCAATTAGTCCAATCACACCCACTACTGCTAAGGAGGCCATCGCGAGCGCGTACGAGCGCTCCGGTGTTGCAGTGATACCTGCTACCAGGATGGTGCCGGCAATCGCTGTGCCCAAGCTAGAGCCGAGGTTGGACACACTGCGGGACAGCCCTGAGATCTCGCCCTGTTCACTCTCCGGGAAGCTGGACTGCACGACGTTGACCGAGGGCGTCAGCATCACCCCAAGACCCAGACCAATCAGAAGCAGCCCTGGCGCGAATGACCAGGCCGTAGCCGAACCGCTCACGATCAATAGCAAGACGACGATGCCGGCAATCGTGAGAACGAATCCGGCAAGGATCAGGGTCCGCTGCGAACGTCGCTTGGCAAGCCGCTCGGCGGCGAGTGAAGAAACCAGGAGACCGAGCGTTGCAGCTGTGAAGATCACGCCGGTCTGGATGGCGTTGTAGCCGCGAACCACCTGGAGGAAGGCCGAGACCACGAACGAGGTACCCAGAAGCATCACCCACTGGGTGTTCTGGGTCACCAAGCCGAGGTTCGAGGTGCGATTGTGGAACAAGCTAGTAGACAACAACGGTTCCTTGCCGGCCTTCTCTTTCGCGCGTATCGAGCGGAAGAACAACGCGAGCACGAGAGCTCCGGCCACGACCAAGATGATCATGAGCCAGAGATTGTTGTCGGCTGCCAGGATGCCCATCACAACAAGCACGAGACCGACGGACGAGAGGACCGCGCCGCCCGTGTCGAACGGTCGGGTTGGATCCGGTGGCAGCGGATCGGTGATCTTTCGACTCAAGAAGACGATCACAGCAATGATCAGGGCTTGGAAGATGAAGGCTGCCCGCCAACTGATCGCCGAGGTGATCAAGCCACCGATCAGTGGACCTGCTGCGGCGCCGATGCCGCCCAGGGCGCTGATGACTCCGAACGCACGGGCTCGGGACGTGAATTCGGTGAACAGCAGCGTAGTAAGGATGTAGACGGGTGGGATCAGCATCGCCGTGCCGATGCCTTCCAGGATAGAGTTGCCGAGTATCAACAAGCCCAGGTTGGGAGAGACGGCACTCAGCACAGCACCGATGGCGTAGACAATAAGCCCGAGCATGAAGAGCCGTTTGCGGCCGTACTTATCGGTCAGTTTGCCGCCGGGGATCATGAGTGCTGCCATGACCAACAGGAAAATCGTGATTGCGACCTGAATGCCCTGAACGCTGGTATTCAGGTCCTCGCTCATGTCGGTGATCATCACGTTCATATTGGAGCCGGCGAAGCTGCAGATGAACTGAGCCAGAGCTAAGGGAGCGAGTACCGCTCGCAAGGCGCTGGACGGTCGTCCGGCAGAGGCGCTTTCCGTCACTATTTCCACCTGCTTCCAAGCGCCGCCCCTGGGCTGACGACACACTCTGAGGAATCGTCCCACCCAGCAGACTGCCACCAATCACCCCGCACGGGTGAGTGTTTGGGAGTGTTCGCCAATCGTCGATTATTCAGTCAAGGGTTTCGATCGCCGAGCCGATGCGGATGCGCCCGTCGGTGAGGATGTCTGCGCGCAGGCCACTGCGGTGGATCAGGCCCTGGAGAAGGCCCTTGGTGATCAGTCGCTCGAGGTGGCGCATCGCGCCTGGCAGCTCCAGTAGGGGCAGCCGGAGCCGAGCGACCGGAATGCCGATAGCAGACGCCAGGCGCGCCCTAACGACCGCGTCAGCACGGGAAGGTCCGGGCCATCAGGTGACGCGACATCGAGCACGACACCATTCTGGGAGCACTGCCGGGCCGCCAATCACCCCGTGCGGGTGAGGCTTGAGACGACGTAGTGGCTGAGCATGGTCACATCTGATCTTGAGAGTTGAGGAGCAATGTCGAACTACCCACTTATCGCCGACCATGGCCTGATTGGCAACATGCAAACCGCGGCATTGGTCACCACTGACGGGACCATCGACTGGTTCTGTGCGCCACGGTTCGACTCTCCGAGCGTCTTCGGTTGCCTGCTGGACAAGGATCAAGGCGGGCATCTGCGGACGCGCCCGACGGTCGACGTCTTCACCTCTCAGCAGCTCTACTATCCGGACACCGCAATCCTGGTCACTCGCTTCCTCACCGAGGCCGGTGTCGGCGAAGTCATCGACTTCATGCCGGTAGCCAACGCTGCGGTCGCTTCGGATCGCCAGCAGCTCGTACGCATGATCCGGTGCGTTCGCGGTGAAATGACCTTCGCAGTGGAGATCGCGCCGAGGTTCGACTACGGCCGAGAGTCACACGAAACCACTGTCACCGAGGATGGGGTTGTTTTCCAGGGTGCTCCCAACGCTCTGTCGCTAAGCCTCGTTCGCGAGCCGGACGATGCTCGACTGGCACGTGTCCAGATAGCTTCGGAAGAGGCTCTGCAGGTCGAGCTCACGCTGTCGGCAGGCCAAATGCGCGGGGTTGTTCTGGAAACGGGTCACGGAGAACCTCCACGACCGGTGCGTGTCGCTGAGGTCTGGCGGCTCTTCGACGAGACTGTCCGCTTTTGGAGGTCGTGGCTGGCGCAGTCCACCTATAC
>DATCXA010000113.1:0-3253 GCA_036566085.1 Propionibacteriaceae bacterium | reverse complement strand
GATCACGGGCAAGACCAGCAATTGGGGAGCCTTTCTGGACTCTACGTCCGATCGGCTAGGTGACGCTGCCGTCTTCGGCGGCATCCTGCTCTATTTCGTGTATCGGCAGGACTCCACCCTTTGGGCGGGCATCGCTCTCGCCGGACTGGTATTCGGCCAATGGACCTCCTATGTCAAGGCTCGCGCTGAGAGTCTCGGATTCGTGTGCAAGGGCGGTCTGGCGGCGCGGGCCGACCGGTTGGTGATCATCCTTGCCGGCGCATTGTTGGCCGGCCTGGGAGTCCCGTATGTGCTCAACATCGCGGTGGCGGCTTTGGCCGTGACGAGCATGATCACGGTGCTGCAGCGAATCGCTCAGGTCCGTAAGCAAGCCAAGGCTGCAGATGCGCGTTCGGCCTGAGGCAGTCACACGTTTGCCGCAGGCCCGGCGGCGTGAGCTGCTCCGCAACACGCTGGTGCGTGGTATTTATCGGTTTGGCTGGCGGGTGGCCGCCCGACTTCCCACCCGCCTAGTCGCAGTGATCATCTCGGTGGTCAGCTGGGTAGCCTGGCAGAGCAGTGACACTCATATCCGTAACCTGCGTCGCAACTTGACATATGCGACCGGTTCACCGGTTAACGACGACTTACTCCGAGCTGCCATCAAGTCCTATTTCCGTAGCTTCTATGAGGTCTTGGCTCTGCCGGCTTGGTCTGCGAGCGAGATCCGACGCCGTGTCTCCGTCGTCAATGAGCACGTTCTACGAGACGCGTACGCGGGTTCGGGTGTTGTCGTCGCCCTGCCACACAGCGGGAACTGGGATCTGGCCGGCGCCTGGGCCTGCATCACTGGAATGCCGGTGACGACAGTGGTCGAGCAACTGCCGCCCGATGAATTCGCAGCCTTCCTCGCCTTTCGGCAACGCCTTGGTATGCAGGTGCTTTCCCATCGTGATCCCGAGGTTCTTACAACACTGATGGGCGCGATCCGCCGCCGGCGAGTGGTTTGCCTAGTGGCGGATCGAGACCTTGCTAGGACTGGCGTCCCGGTGTCCTGGCGAGGACAGCCCATCACCATGCCGGCTGGCCCGGCTGTCGTCGCTCGGCGTACTGGTGCGACTTTGCTACCCGCGGCTTGCCAGTTCACCGACGATGGTACGGCGATCATCATTGGCAATCCCATCCAGCCACGGCCGGGCCGAGATGGCCTGATTGCCATGATGCAACAGGTTGCTGACTTCTTTGCCGACACGATCGCCAAACACCCGCAAGACTGGCACATGATGCAGCCGTTCTTCGTCGATCAGCAGACCTCGAGTGAGGAGGCTCGGTGACCGCTCCGCGCACCTCACTGCGCGTCGGAATGGTGTGCCCGTACTCCTTCGACGTACCAGGGGGCGTACAAAATCATGTTCTTGGGCTCGCGCGCTACCTGCGCCAAGCCGGGCATCGGCCCTATGTGCTGGCCCCCGGTGAGCTCGGAGCTGCAACGGAGGGGCTCGACGTTGAGGAGTTTGTCAGTGTTGGTACTGCGATGCCCGTCCGCTACAACGGGTCTGTGGCCCGAGTGAACTTCGGACCGCTCAGTGCTGCACGGGTAGGTCGCTGGCTCCGCAAGGGCAGATTCGACGTGCTGCATATTCACGAACCCATTACGCCGAGCATTTCCTTACTCGCCCTCTGGGCAGCCGAACAACCAGTAGTGGCGACGTTTCACGCCGCCACTCCACGCTCCCGATCTATGCAGTTGGCCGGCGGGGTGCTCCGCGGAGCGATTGAGAAGATCGACGCGGGCATCGCGGTATCTGAATCAGCACGCAATGTCGTCGTGCAGCATCTGGGTCGAGACGCGGTCGTCATTCCCAATGGCATTGAGTTCGACGACTTCGCCCACTGGCGCCCTTCGACAGCTCCAGGGCAGCTAGCTGGTTCGCCGCGGCCTTCGGATCATCCCAAACTGATCTTCCTCGGTCGGCTGGACGAGCCGCGCAAGGGCCTCGACGTGCTACTGGCGGCCGTTCCGCTGATCATGAAGACTCGACCCGATCTTGAGGTAATCGTTGCTGGACAGGGAAACCGCCCGCTTCCGGAGTGGTGCTGCAGCCTTGGCATGATCAATCCCGAAGCCAAGATCGCGCTGCTGAATTCCGCCGACGTCTTCGTGGCCCCGCACCTCGCGAGAGAAAGCTTCGGCATTGTGCTCCTCGAGGCCATGGCTAGCGGCGTCCCGATCGTGGCCTCCGAACTTCCGTCGTTTCTCGACGTGCTCGGTTCACCACAGGACGAGGGCCGACTCGGCGAGGTCTTTGCCGCTGGCGACCCCGATGCGCTGGCCGCTTCGGTGCTACGCGTACTTGACCGGCCCAACCCCGTGCGCACTATGCGAGCTCGAGAAGCCGCCCGGCGCTACGACTGGTCGGCCGTTGGCGCAACGGTGGTTGCGGTCTACCGAGCAGCGCTTTCTGCAGCGCCTGCTCCATGGGCTGACATGAGCATCGGCTGATGAGCGTAGAGATCCTGGACTTGGTGATCATCGTTGCGTTGATCATCGGATGGCGCATTACGTGGCTGGCAACTCGAGTGGACCGAGCGAACGTCCGCGCCGAGCGCACCTGGGCCGCCCTCGACGCAGCCTTGGTGCGACGGGCCCAGCGGGCTCTTGAGCTTGTTTTGATGACCGGCAGTGACCCGGCTACGGCTTTGCTGGTCTCTGATGCGGCGAAGGCCGCTCTGGAGCCCGATCTGTCCCGTCACGATCGTGAACACGCTGAGAGCTACCTGAGCCACGTCCTCGATGCTGTCGGTCCGATGCTTCCTGGCAGCTCGAGCGGGCTTGAGGCCGAATGCGCCCGAGCCAGCATCTGTCGCCGTTTGCACAATGATGCGGTAGCCACCGCCCTGTCGCTACGACGCAGACGCACCGTAAGAATCCTGAAGTTGGCTGGGCGAGCGGTAGAACCACGTCCCTTCGAAATGGCAGACGGTGCCATGTGCGCTCTTGCAGCTGGCCCGCCAGATTCGCCGCCATCGTCGCTCGCGTACCCGCATCCGATCGTCTCCGCAGCCGAGCCGCGAGCTCCGGCAATCGGCGAAACTGGCCAACCGGCATAGTGCGAGCGGTCGAGAACTAGGCTGGCCGTGTGACAGGTAGCGAGCGGCCGACCTCGGTCACCGGCGTACCGCAAAATGCTGCAGCAGAATCGATGGCCGCCTCCGGCGGAGGGTCGATGGCCGCCTCCGGCGGAGGGGCGATGGCCGCCTCCGGCGGAGCGCC
>DATCXA010000106.1:0-6115 GCA_036566085.1 Propionibacteriaceae bacterium | reverse complement strand
TCCGCCTCAAGATCAAAGGTCTCCAGCCGCTTCTGGATGGCGTCAGCGCCCATCGAGCCAGTGAAGTACTTGCCAAACCGGTTCTTCATCTCCCGGTACAACACCTCGTCGCCCTCAAGGTCTTGCACCTTGAGGTTCTTGAAGCGGTTCCATACCGCCTCGAGCCGGTCGAGTTCACGCTGCGCACGGTCGCGCAGCTGCTTGACCTCACGCTCCGCACCTTCCCGGACCTTGCGCTTGGCGTCTGCCTTGGCACCCTCGGCCTCCAGCGCGGCGGTGTCCTCCTCGAGCTTCCGCATCCGGTTCTCGATGTCGGAATCCCGACGGCCCTCGAGCTGCTTGCGCTCGACATCGATCTTGGCCTCGAGCGAGGGCAGGTCCCGGTGCCGGGCTTCCTCCTCGACGGAGGTGATCATGTAGGCCGCGAAGTAGATGACCTTCTCCAGGTCCTTCGGGGCGACATCGAGCAGGTAGCCCAGCCGCGATGGAACACCCTTGAAGTACCAGATGTGGGTCACCGGGGCGGCGAGCTCAATGTGACCCATGCGCTCGCGACGCACCTTGGAACGGGTGACCTCCACGCCACACCGTTCGCAGATGATGCCCTTGAAGCGCACTCGCTTGTACTTGCCGCAGTAGCACTCCCAGTCCCGGGTGGGACCGAAGATCTTCTCGCAGAACAGGCCATCACGCTCGGGCTTGAGCGTGCGGTAGTTAATGGTCTCCGGCTTCTTCACCTCACCATGCGACCACTTGCGAATCTCATCGGCAGTGGCCAGGCCGATGCGGATCTCGTCGAAGAAGTTTACGTCGAGCATTCTTTGCTTATCTCTCTTCTCTCAACTAACGCGATATCTCAAGTTGTCAATGAACGAAACCTTCACTCCTCAGACTTGTCTGCATCTCAGGGGGCTATAGCGAGCTGAGACACTGACAAGTCGGCAAGAGAGTGAGGCACCTAGACTTCTTCGACTCCGCCGAGGGAGTCACCGGGGCGACGAGAGAGGTCGATGCCGAAGTCCTCAGACGATCGGTAATCGTCCTCAGAATCTCGCAGCTCCACCTCGGTACCGTCGCTGGATAGCACCTCAACGTTGAGGCACAGCGACTTCATCTCCTTGACCAGCACCTTGAACGATTCTGGGATGCCAGGTTCGGGAATGTTCTCGCCTTTGACGATGGCCTCATAGACTTTCACGCGGCCCGGAACATCGTCGGACTTGATCGTCAACAGTTCCTGCAGTGCCCATGCCGCGCCGTACGCCTCGAGTGCCCAGACCTCCATCTCGCCGAACCGCTGTCCGCCGAACTGGGCCTTACCGCCCAGCGGCTGCTGGGTGATCATCGAGTACGGACCGGTGGAACGCGCATGGATCTTGTCGTCCACCAGGTGATGCAGCTTCAGCATGTAGATGTAGCCAACACCGACCGGCTCCGGAAACGGCTCACCGGAACGACCGTCGAAGAGATTGGCCTTGCCGTCGGCATTCACCAGGCGCTGATCATCGCGACTTGGCAAGGTCTGACCAAGCAAGCCGGTGATCTCTTCCTCGGTGGCACCGTCGAACACCGGAGTCGCCAGGTGCGCGGGACCCTCCACATGACCAAGACCTACGCTTCGCAGCCGGTCCGACCAGGCAGCCTTGAGACCCTCGACATCCCAGCCCTGTTTGGCGACCCAACCAAGGTGGGTCTCCAGGACCTGGCCGACGTTCATCCGGCTCGGTACGCCTAACGGGTTCAGCACGATGTCGACCGGAGTGCCGTCCTCGAGGAACGGCATGTCCTCGACGGGCAAGATCTTGGAAATCACGCCCTTGTTGCCGTGCCGTCCGGCTAGTTTGTCACCGTCTTGGATCTTGCGCTTCTGGGCCACATAGACGCGGACCAGCTGGTTGACACCAGGCGACAGCTCATCATCGGCATCGCGGTCGAAGACGCGCACGCCGATGACCGTGCCTGACTCACCGTGCGGGACCTTGAGCGAAGTATCACGGACTTCACGCGCCTTCTCGCCGAAGATCGCGCGCAATAGCCGCTCCTCCGGAGTCAACTCCGTCTCGCCCTTGGGCGTGACTTTGCCAACCAAGATGTCGCCCGTGGAGACCTCAGCGCCGATCCGGATAATGCCGCGCTCATCAAGATCAGCCAGCATCTCCTCGCTCACATTGGGGATGTCGCGGGTGATCTCCTCGGCACCAAGTTTGGTATCCCGGGCGTCGACCTCATGCTCCTCGATGTGGATCGAGGTAAGCACGTCGTCTTGGACCAGCCGCTGGCTCAGGATGATCGCATCCTCGTAGTTGTGACCCTCCCACGGCATGAACGCGACCAGCAGGTTACGGCCGAGAGCCATCTCGCCCTGGTCAGTACACGGCCCGTCGGCTAGCGGCATGCCCTTCTCGATCCGCTGGCCAGCAGTCACCAGCGGGCGCTGGTTGATGCACGTGCCCTGGTTCGAGCGACGGAACTTGCTCAGCCGGTAGGTCTTGAACGTGCCGTCGTCCTGGGTGATGTCGATCAGATCGGAGCTTACCGAGGTGACCACGCCCCCTTGTGTTGCGACGGTTACGTCACCGGCATCGACCGCGCCGCGGTACTCCATTCCGGTGCCTACGAAGGGAGCTTCGGACTGGATCAGCGGCACCGCCTGACGCTGCATGTTCGAGCCCATCAGAGCTCGAGATGCGTCGTCGTGCTCAAGGAAGGGGATCATCGCGGTCGCGACCGATACCATCTGCCGCGGCGACATGTCCATGTAGTGCACCTCGCTCGGCGGCACGGTGTCCACCTCACCATGGCGCTTGCGGACCAGCACTCGATCCTCAGTGAAGCGGCCCTTATCGTCGAGCTTGGCGTTAGCCTGCGCCTTGGCGTACCGATCTTCCTCATCGGCCGTCAGATAGTCGATCTGATCGGTGACGTGGCCCTTCTCGACCTTCCGGTACGGCGTTTCCACGAACCCGAAGGCATTCACTCGCGCAAAGGAGGCGAGCGAACCAATCAGGCCGATGTTCGGACCCTCAGGGGTTTCGATCGGACACATCCGGCCGTAATGGGACGGGTGCACGTCGCGGACTTCCATGCCGGCACGATCTCGCGACAGACCACCCGGCCCAAGCGCGGAGAGCCGCCGCTTGTGCGTCAGTCCGGCAACGGGGTTGGTCTGATCCATGAATTGGGAGAGCTGCGAGGTACCGAAGAACTCCTTCAGTGCCGCAACCACGGGCCGAATGTTGATCAAGGTCTGCGGCGTGATGGCCTCGACGTCCTGAGTCGTCATCCGGTCCCGAACTACCCGCTCCATGCGCCCTAATCCGGTACGCAGCTGGTTCTGGATCAGCTCACCGACCGTACGCAACCGCCGATTGCCGAAATGGTCGATGTCGTCTTCCTCAACGAGCAGCTCCCCACGAGGTGACTCGAGAGTCTCCGTGCCCTCGTGCAGCGCGACCACGAAGCGGATGGCAGCAATGATGTCCTCGATCGTCAGCACCGTACGATCGAACGGCAGCTCCAGACCGAGCTTCTTGTTGATCTTGTAACGGCCAACCTTGGCCAGGTCGTAGCGCTTCGGATTGAAGTAGTAGTTCTCCAGCAGCGCCTGCGCGGCCTCCCGAGTAGGCGGCTCGCCTGGGCGCAGCTTGCGGTAGATATCGAGCAGCGCCTCATCCTGAGTGGTGGTGTGGTCCTTCTCAAGGGTGAGCCGCATGGACTCGTAATCGCCGAACTGCTCGAGGATCTGAGCGTCGGTCCAGCCCAGTGCCTTGAGCAGCACAGTCACGTTCTGCTTGCGCTTGCGGTCCAGGCGCACCCCGACCATGTCCCGCTTGTCGATCTCAAACTCAAGCCAGGCACCACGGGACGGGATGATCTTGCAGGTAAAGATGTCCTTGTCCGAGGTCTTGTCGGTGGTCTGCTCGAAGTAGACGCCGGGTGAACGGACCAGCTGGGAAACCACGACCCGCTCAGTGCCGTTGATGACGAAGGTGCCTTTGTCGGTCATCAACGGGAAGTCGCCCATGAAGACCGTCTGGCTCTTGATCTCGCCGGTCTCGTTGTTCATGAACTCAGCCGTGACAAACAGCGGCGCGGCGTAGGTGACGTCACGTTCCTTGCACTCGTCGACGCTGTTCTTCGGCGGCTCGAACCGGTGATCACGGAACGAGAGGGACATTGTGCCGGAGAAATCCTCGATGGGAGAGATCTCTTCAAAGATCTCCTCGAGTCCGGACTTAGTGTTGATGTCGGTACGGCCCTGGTCCAACGCGGTCTGGACGCGCTCGCGCCAGGCCTCGTTTCCGATGAGCCAGTCAAATGAGTCAATCTGCAGATCGAGCAGATATGGGACTTCCATGGGTTCGGCGATCTTCGCGAACGAGATGCGGCCGGTTGGCGATATAACTTTGGTCTTCGAGGCTGTGCGCGAGGCTGCCAACTCCTGTGTCCTTCCGAGGGCTCGCAGTGGAGGAGCGAAGTGCTTCTGCGCATGCTGAACGGCCCGTGTCAAAGTGAAACGGGTCGGCAGATGGCGAGGGCAAACCCCCAATATAGACGCTTATGCGCCCGAGGTCAAGTACCGGGCGCAGCACAAACTAGAGCAGTCAAATGGACGACTGCCTTGGCAGAGATAATACTCTTCAACGGCCGCGCGACAAGGGGCAATATAGCGGCCTTCTGATCCAGCTGCTGCGCCGTTCGGCCTCAGGAGCAGGGACCTTCGACCCTCGCGGCGATTGTGCGACAAGCCTTGACTGGAAGGCGTTACGGCGCAGCTGAGAGGAAGCCCAATGGCGAAGCCCCACATCCTCGTGACATACGCGAGCAAGATGGGTTCTACCAAGGAGATCGCCGAGACTGTCGGGCGCCAGCTCCAGACATCGGGCATGCGGGTCAGCGTCGCGCCATGTAAGGACCGCGTAAGCCCTGAGGGCTTCGATGCAGTGATCATTGGAAGCGCGATCTATACCCGGCGTTGGATGAAGTCGGCGACTCGCTATCTCAAGCGGTACGCGGATCGGTTGGACCGTGACAGAACATGGCTGTTCCACAGCGGCCCGTGCGGCGAAGGAGCACAAGACGAGCAGGTTCAAACACCGAAGGCAATCGAGCGGGTCATCGGTCCGCTGGGACTGCGGGCTCCCGTCACGTTCGGCGGCCGGCTTGATCCGGAACATGCAACGGGTCCCCTGAGCAAGTGGATGAGCGCAGCTGGACCTCTCTCCGGTGACTTTCGAGACTGGGACCGAATTCGTGCCTGGGCATCCGATATTGCTCGTCAGCTCGATGAGACGACAGCAGGAAGGTAGCAGTGATGGTAGAGCACAGATTCATCGACGATGAGCCGGCCAGCGAGTTTCGGGCGATCAGTCCAAGACAGTGCCAGGAGCTGCTCCAGAGCCAGAGTGTCGGCCGGGTCGCGTGGCAAGCCGCAGACGGTCCGCAGATCCTTCCGGTGACCTACGTCTGGCATGACGGAACGATCATCTTCCGCACATCCCCATACGGAGTCTTGTCAGAGCTGATCCGGCCGACCGAGGTCGCGTTGGAGATTGATGAGCTTGATCAGAACAATCGTCGTGGATGGAGCGTGGTGGTCCATGGCCGAGCGCAAGGAGTCGCCGAGCCTGATCAGCTCGTACGGCTATGGACAGTGGGCGGCGTTGTTCCGTGGGCATCGGGCGTGCGAAATGTCTTCATCCAGATCACCCCGCACAAAGTGACCGGACGTGTGGTAGCGGCCCGGTCCGGTTAGACGGTTGTGAGCAAGGACTTTGGTCCTGAGTTTTTTCTGAAACCGGCCCAACCCCTACACAGCTGATTACGAGAGGCGCACAATTTAGGTAAGGGCTGGCGGAACTCGAGGAGTTGATCATGCCAACATTTGGCGGTCGCGTTTCGCCGGGCGAGCGGCTACGGAGGCTTTCACCGCACGAGTGCAAGGCCTGGGTCTGCAGCCATCACGAAGGCCGCCTGGGTTATCAATCAGGCCGCGGCCATCGCTCGGTAGTGGTTTCCTACGCTGTCGCCGGGGATCAGATCTTGGTCCGGGTGCCTGACTACAACGACATCGCGCGCTATGCACCCGGCGCCGAGATCAGCCTCGCCGTCGATG
>DATCXA010000082.1:0-8481 GCA_036566085.1 Propionibacteriaceae bacterium | reverse complement strand
CCAGCTGGCAGTCTCGCCACGCCAGGGCCCGTGGGTGCTTCCAGTCACCCCGAGCCAACTGGATCCGAGTCCGTTTTATCGACTTCATCGACGGCGCATCCGGCTTCGGAACCACCTCGCTACACCACGCCGCAGGGACGTACCGACGAGAGCACTCTCGATGTACTCCGCACGGTGGTACCGGTGCTTCTCAAGCGGTACGGTCCGGTTCTTGCCGTCTTCGGCCTGCTGCTGTTTATCGTGATCAAGATCGTACGACGCAAATCTTGATCATTGGTGGACGCTGATGTCTACGCGGTCACGGTCTGCGTACTGATCCAGCGCGGCGACACCTGGCTGCTCGTCGTCCGCGCGCCGGACGTGGCGTACGCGCCGAACATGATCGGAATGATCGGTGGTCATGTCGAGGTCACTCATCCACTCGCCGACGTGCTCGAGGCGACGGCCCGACGCGAGGTCACCGAAGAGGTCGGACTTGATCTTTCTCAGGTGACGCTGCGGTATCTGGAGTCGGAATTCTTCATTACTGACCGCGGTGAACGGCAGATCACGGTGACTTTCACAGCTCAGGCACCATCGGGGATCGAGCCCTATGTCAATGCGGCGGATGAGTTGGTCGAGGTTGGCTGGTGGACGCTTGCTG
Source organism: Propionibacteriaceae bacterium (assembly GCA_036566085.1). Taxonomy (GTDB): domain Bacteria; phylum Actinomycetota; class Actinomycetes; order Propionibacteriales; family Propionibacteriaceae; genus Microlunatus. The sequence goes on along the minus strand of DATCXA010000082.1, from coordinate 7,838 downwards.
ATCTTGAGGCCGATCCACGCTGTCCGTCGTGGCTGCCCCCACTCATTCGCCGTGCCGCCGTCGCATCCTGACAGGCATAGGATCGCGCTGCCAAACGCGATCCGCGCGGAGCGAGCGCCAGCGAGCGGAGCAATCAGACTACGACCCTTAGACGTACTGTCTCCGGCATGCTCTGGAGCTTGTCGATCAGTTCAGCGGTCAAGCCTCCCGCGATATCAGTGATCACATAACCCAGCTCCCCGCGTGTGGAGAGCACCTGGCCCTCGATGTTGACGTGAGCGTTGGCTAACAACCCGTTCACAGTGGCAAGAACCCCGGGAACGTTCTGATGGACATGCAGTAGGCGACTACGCCCGGCAACCCTGCTATCGGTTTGCACCTGTGGGAGGTTGACCGACATTGTGGTGTGCCCACTGTCGACGAAGTCGCGCAGCTTGCCGGCCACGAACCGGCCGATATCGGTCTGCGCCTCCTCGGTCGAACCACCGATGTGCGGTGTCAAGATCACGTTCGGCAGGCCTTGGAGGCTGTTGGTGAAGGGATCTCCGGCATTGTTCGGCTCAGCAGCGAAGACGTCTAGTGCCGCGCCGGCGATGTGTCCGCTAAGCAGCTGCTCGCGCAGCGCCTCATGATCAACGACGAAACCGCGGCAGAGGTTGAGGAACAGGCTGCGACGCCGCATTTTGGCAAATTGGTCGGCGCCGAACAGGCCGGCGTTGCCGGGTCGCCCGTCCACATGCAGCGTGACAGTCTCGGCTACCTCCAGCAGTTCGTCGAGAGTCTCGCAGCGCCGAGCATTGCCGAGCGCGAGCTTGTCGGCGATGTCGTAGAAGTAGACCCGCATACCAATCGACTCGGCGACGACCGACAACTGGGCGCCGATGTTGCCGTAACCGACGATGCCCAGCGTTCGGCCTCGTACCTCATGCGCACCCTTGGCCGACTTATCCCAGATACCGGCGTGCATCTTCGCGTTCTTGTCGGTCAGATGCCGTGCCAGCGCGATGATCTCGGCGATTACGAGTTCCACGACGCTGCGGGTGTTGGAGAAGGGTGCATTGAAAACGGGGATGCCCCGGCTGGCGGCCGCAGCGAGGTCTATCTGGTTGGTACCGATGCAAAAGGCACCGATCGCCTGCAAGTCGGGAGCGGAGGCGAGAACGGTCTTGGTCACGTTTGTCTTGGAGCGAATGCCCAGCAGCTGCACTCCGTCCAGGGCAGCAATCAGTTCGCCTTCGTCGAGTGCTCCGTTGTCGGTTTTGACCTCGATCTCACGCTCGGTGAGCAGCCGGACGCCCTCAGGATGGATGTTTTCCAGCAGTAACGCCTTCATGGTTCCTCATTGGTGATGGGCCGAATGCAGCCACCAGTGTAGGAATCATGATGGTGGTGCTAAACCGATATCTCAGCCGACAGCGGACGGCGCCAGCTCGGTATAGCTCTTCCAGGCACCGCGCCCGGTCGCGGCGAGCATCGCGTCAAGGCACGCATCGGCGAATACATCGGCCGCCCCGGCTAGCAATGTGTTGAAGGCAAACAGCCACTGCATGGCTTCCAGCGCGACGGGTCGATGCGATGAAGCGAGACAGAACACCGTGTCGCCGTCGAGCATCGAGTGGATCGGCCGGATGGCGCGGGCCATCCCGTCATGCGCTACTGCGGCGAGCTTGCTGGCCTGGGCCTTCGACACGATCGCATCTGTCAAGATCACACCAATGGTCGTGGCATACGACGCTTGGGCCTCAGCGTAGGCGTGCGCCAGCGCTGCTCGTTCAAGATCAGTTGGCGCCGCAAGCAGCTGTCCTTGATCAGCCCACAACCGGCCAGTCGCCGGGTTAACGGCTGATCCTGCTGCGTTTACCACCACCGCCGCTGCAACAGAGATCCCCGGGGTCAGTTGCTTTTCCGCGTAACCAAAGCCCGCTTTGATCCCGCCGCAGAGCGCACCTGTGCCTGCACCAACGCAGCCAGTCGCAGGTCGGTCACTGGTAGCCGCCGCCATCGCGAGCGCTCCGAACTCATCTGTGGGTCGATTGCCGAAGACGCCACCTCTGCCGAGATCGAAGAGCACCGCTGCCGGCACGATGGGGACGACTTGATGAGGTTCAATGCCGACAGGGAATCCGATGCCGGCGCCCTCGAGAGCGGACATGACGCCGTTTGCCGCGGCCAATCCGTACGCGCTGCCGCCGGTTAGCACGACCGCATGTACCCGTTCAATGGTGGTCGCAGGATGCAACAGGTCGGTTTCTCGGGTTCCCGGACCGCCGCCGCGTACATCCACACCCCCCACCGCACCTTCGCGGGCCAGCACAACTGTGGTACCGGTCAGCCAGCCGTCGCCGTCTGCGGTGTGGTGGCCGATCTCAAATCCCTCGATCACCAGCTCATTCTGCCGACTTGTCAGACACCAGTTGACCTGTAGGTCAACCACGTCCTGAGAAGTCGATGATCAGACGGCGAAGTGAGTGCCGGTAAAGGAGCCTGGGAGCGTGGCACCGCGGGCCAGGATGGCGTGACCGCTGCCTTTGTAGAGCACCAAGCGGCCGTCGTTGGTACGGGCGATGACATCCGCGTGGTGATCGCCATCGAAGTCCCCGATCGAGGTAATACTCGAGATGTCCGACCAGCCAGTGGCCAGCGTTACCGGTGCGGCGAAGCCACCCTTGATTCCCTTGTGCAGCAGTAAGTGATCACCGACCAGGCTGATCAAGTCGGGTCTGCTGTCACCGTTGAAGTCGCCGGGCGCACGTAGCCAGGAATGATCTTGCCAGCCACTGCTGATCAACTTCCGACTGGCTCGTCCCGACTTGCCATTGCCGTAGTAGAGCCACAGGTTGCCCGCTTGGGTGATCACAGCCAAGTCGGGATGGCCGTCCGCGTCGGCGTCGCCGATGCTCGTGATGGCACGGATATTGGCTCCGAAGCCCATGCTCACTCCCCTAGCCAGCTGGCCCGTGCGCGTGCCGCGCCAAAGATAGATCTTCCCCGTGGGAGTGCGGACCAGCACGTCCTGGTACCCGTCCCCGTTCCAGTCGCCGGCATTGATCACATGTGTGTACGGGCCGACGTTCCCGGCGATGGTGACCGGCTGCTGGAGCTGGCCTTTCACGACGGGATACCGCTGGAGTGCGGCTGCAGGGCCGACCAGGAGCAAGTCCACTGCAGAGCCGGATTCATAGCGGCGTGGGAAGGTCGCATATGCCGCGCTCGGCTTGTAGACAACGGCAGTGGGTGCCAGCTTGGGCGACGACGTGCGACTGCCGGCGATCATGTAAAGCGTGGACCGCATACCGAACATGTGCTGGAAGGTGGTCCCAGACACTGTCGCGGTCCGCGAGCTCCCGATGATCTTGATCGTCTTGACTCGGCCGCCCCAGGCGCCGGCGCCGTCGCGGCTGGTGATCCGCAATTGCCTGACGGTCCCTACCGATGGCCATGCCCGCTGAATGCTGCTCGCGGTGATCGTCCGCGTCCAGGCCTGAGACTTGATCACCCCGTCGTAGGGATCGCGACGCGCGGCAAGGTAGGGATAGTCGCCCTTGGCGCTATAGCCACCATTGGACGAAGCGAATTGGGTAAGCGCCACTTTGCCCCGGTAGGTGACGATTTTGCCGGCCGTCGCCTTCACAGCCGCGCTACCTGCAGAGGTCTCCCGACTGACTCCTCCGTAGACCTGACAGGCCGTGGTGTCGCAGATGTCGAATCCGGAGTAGTTGCCGAAGTCCCGCAGCCGCACGGCGTACGAGCGTGCTGCGACCGCCTGCGCCCGGACGGCGTCGGCCGCCCATGAGGTGGGCATCTCGGCCGGCACGACGCCCTTGACGTAGTCCTCCAGCAGCACGCTGTTGATCGTCCGGCCGCCAGCTCCCCTCTTGATCAACGCCACGCTGCCGCGGTAGGACCGCACCGAGCCATTGGGCAGAATGATCTTGACGACTTTGGAGCGGGTTGTGAACGACCAAGCGCCGGTGGTCAGCCCGGTCGATTTCGTCACATAGCTACCGCTTCTCGTTCGGTAGCTGAGTCGGTAGCCCGCCCCAGAGCGACTGATTCGCCACGACGTGTAGCTGGTCCCGGCGGGAACGGCGTAGCGGTGCCCGGCGCTATCGCGCACGGTCAACCCACTGGCCGGCTGCACTCGCAGACTATTGTCATTGTCAGCGGTAATCCAGACCTTGATCTTGGTGCCGCTGGGCATGGTCTTGAGCTGAGTGCCTGGATAGTAGAAAGCAAGGATTTGCTTCCAGGACAGGCCTTTGCGAGCTGCTCCGTATGCGCCGTACTGAGACATTCCCCAGCCGTGGCCCCAGCCGGCGCCGCGGATCGTGAAGCTTCCGGACTTGACGGACACGGCCGAGTCGGCGCGGGCGGGGATGGTGGTCAGCACAGCAGAGCTGCCGAACACCGTGCCAGCTATCGCAGCGCCGAGAAGACGCCTGATCCAGCTCCGGTTGTGGGCGGCAAATCTCGGACGAGAAGACATGGCCATTCCATTCGTGGGGAAGTGGCCATAGCCTGCAGCATCTCAATCGCGAGACGCAAGTGAAGGAAAGAAATTAGTGTTACTAATGTGACGTTCTATTCCTGGTTTAGGAGTCGGGACTGACCTCAGTGCCTTTCTCGGCAGAGGCATAGCACGCGTCGATCACGACGGCACGTGCCAACGCCTGCTTGCCGCGATGGTTGGTGTAATCACCAGATCGCACCTCGGCAATGAAGTCCATGATCGACTCCGTATGCTGCCCGTCCGGCGGAACGGCGGGATGCAGAGTTGCCGGGACACCTTCTTTCTCGGTCCAGATGTCTAGGGTCCGTTGCGGATCGTCAGGCGCGCCCCACTCGATGCTGGCGCCCCCATCGGAGCCGTACATCGTCACATAGCACCGATCTTTCGGGATCCACTGCGCCCAACTCGATTCCAAGAGCAATGTCCCGCCGCCCTGAAGTCGCAAGAAGGCGGTCGAAAGATCCTCGACATCAAAGGCGCCAGGCTCTATCCCGGTCTTGCGCATGAACGGCGACGGTGAACTGCCCTTGCCACGAGGCCCGAACTCGGCGAACGTCGCGGCAGTGACCGCTCGAACCGAGGGCTCATCGAGCAGATACAGGGCGATGTCCAGCATGTGCACACCCAAGTCCATCAGCGGACCACCGCCCGATGTCGCGCGACGGGTGAACCAGCTACCTAAGCCGGGAATCCCTTCCCGGCGCAACCAGCCGACCTTGGCGTAATAGATCTTGCCCAGCAGACCGGCGTCGATGATCTTTTTGAGGACCTGTACGTGGCCGCGCCGGCGATGATTGAACGAGACATCGAGGACCCGATCATTGCGCTCCGCCGCATCCACCATGAGTCGAGCGGTATCGGCATTTTCAGCCATCGGCTTCTCCGAGAGCACATGCATCCCGGCATCGAGCGCTGCCACGGCTATGGGAGCATGCAGCATGGTCGGAGCGGCGATGCTCAGCAGATCAACCCCGCCATGATGAACGAGCTTTCGCCAATCCGGATAACGACGCTCCTCAGGCACCCCGTAGGCGTCGCCCAGCTGCCGTAGCGCGCCGGTCTCCATTCCGGCCAAGGCCACAAGATCAACGTCGGGGGCCTGGGCGTACCCGGCCATGTGCTGCTGTCCGGCCCAACCAAGACCGATGACACCGGCGCGAAGCCGATCACTGCTGATCATGAACTCAGACCGCCGGCGACGACTCGCGCATCGAAGTATGGCGCTGGGCTACTGACGACCGACGGAGGATCGGAGTCGGCGATGTTCTCCGGCCGAGCCCACTGTACGGCGTTGGCGAGCACACGCTTGACGTCCGGCAGGTGATAGATCGGGTACTCCTGATCACCAGGCGAAAAGTAGAAGATCTTGCCCTTTCCGCGGCGCCAGCAGCAGCCAGATCGAAAGACCTCACCACCGCTGAACGTAGAAATGAAGATCAACTCATCCGGTGCTGGAATGTCGAAGAACTCGCCGTACATCTCGTGCTCGTTGATCACGATCGGTTGCGGGACGCCGGCAGTAATCGGATGGGCCGGATTGACGGTCCAGATCAGTTCAGTGTCCCGGGAGTTGCGCCAGGCGAGCGAGCAGGTAGTGCCCATGAGTCGACGGAAGATCTTGGAGAAGTGTGCGGAGTGCAGCACCAGCAGACCCATGCCACCGAGAACCCGCTGCTGTACCTGATCAACTACCGCATCATCGACGCTGCCATGGGTCGCGTGCCCCCACCAGGTCAGCACATCGGTGCCGTCCAGGACCGCATCAGTTAGGCCGTGCTCGGGCTGATCTTGAGTCACGGTCTTGACCGCTACTGAATCACCGAGCAATTCAGTGAGGCCGCTGGCGATGGCGCCGTGCATGCCGCTTGGGTAACGCTCGGCCATGCCGGCGCGGTCTCGTGCTGACTGTTCGTGGAAGTTCTCGCCCCATACGGTGACGCGGATCGGTGATGTCACGTCTGCCTAGTGTGCCCGACGGGACGCGAACGCCTGCACGCGGTCGATGCTCTGGTACGCCAGCACTGACCGGGTGAATCATGAGGCATGGACTCCGAGGCCTTCTCCGTGCGGCGACTAGAGCTGCGGGCATTTGATCTCAGTGAGCGAACGATCCGTCGCGGTGAGACATCCGCGGTTCGCCGTGTCGAGCGATGGCGATCGCGTGCCTTTCTGATCGGCCAGTGCTCCGTCACCGCGGGCGCCGCATGGCTGATTGCGAGCCTGCTGCTTGGTCATAAAGTGCCCTATTTTGCCGCGGCGGCGGCCATCCTCGTCCTCGGTTTAGCGTATGGGCAGCGTCTGCGCCGCGGTGTGGATGTGGCGATCGGCGTGACGCTCGGTGTCGCGCTTGGCGATCTCTGGTTGATCTTGTTCGGAGTCGGAGTCTGGCAAGTTGTGCTGGTTTGCGCAATCGCCATGTCAGTTGCGACCTTGGTTGGAGCAGGCCCGCTCATAACGACCCAGGCCGGCACCAACTCGATCGCAGTGCTTGTCATGGCGCCCAGTCCTATTTATGGATTTGACCGCTGGATCGATGCAGCAATTGGCTCCACGCTCGCGTTGCTGGTGGCGACTCTGGCACCGAGTGGGCCGCTCCGCAAGCCAGGTGAAGTCGCGGCCAAAGTTGTCGCCGGGATGGCTGACACCCTCGAGGCAGCAGCCGATGCGCTCGCCGCCAAGGATGAACACGCTGCTAGTACGGTGCTGGATCGAGTGCAGGCGACAGAGAAGGATCTGGCTACCTTCGACGTCGCTGCTGCTGAGGGCCTTGACGTGGTCCGCTACTCCCCTTTTCGCCGACGGCAATTGGGCCTGGCAACCGCACTGTCCAGCTTTCCCCAGCCGCTCGATTCTGCCGTCCGCAACCTTCGGATACTGGTCCGAAGGTGTGCTGTCGCAGTATGGCGGGGTGATGAGGTACCTGTTGCCTATCAAGAGGTGGTTCGGCGGCTGGCAGAGGCGTGCAGATTCGTTGCTCATGAGTTTTCCGAACACCGGCTTCCCACCGCCGCAAGAGATCGACTGCGTGAGATCGCCGAAGCCACTCCGCATCTTCAGCTGACGCACTCCATCTCGGCCGTCGTGGTCTTGGCTCAGACTCGCTCCATGGTGGTCGATCTGATGGAACTCACCGGCCTGCAATATGGGGAAGCGCGGGAGCTCATTCCCGATATGGACTGAGTCGATTTACCTGATTTGGCTTGGCTTGGGAGCTGACGTAAGGTTATTCACTGCCGACGCGGGGTGGAGCAGCTCGGTAGCTCGCTGGGCTCATAACCCAGAGGTCACAGGTTCAAATCCTGTCCCCGCTACCAGAATGTCAACGTTA